>CAXTCI010000016.1:40172-42925 GCA_964242325.1 uncultured Acetobacteraceae bacterium | reverse complement strand
TCGACCTGGTGCGCGCGATCTGCCTGCACGAGCACAAGATCGACCACATCGCCCACCTGTGCCCGGCCCAGGCCGCGGGCATCGGCACGCTTTTGAGCCTGCCTGCCGAAACGATCTACCAGGCGGTGCAGCAGGCGGTGCACGTCAGCTTCACCACGCGCCAGTCCCGCAAGGGCGAGATCAGCTCCTGGAAGGCCTACGCCCCCGCCCACGCCGGCAAGCTCGCCATCGAGGCGGTGGACCGGGTGATGCGCGGGGAAGGCGCGCCCAGCCCGATCTACGAGGGCGAGGACAGCGTGATCGCCTGGCTGCTGTCCGGCCCCGAGGCGCATTACCAGGTGCCGCTGCCCGGCGCCGACGAGGGCAAGCGCGCCATCATGGACAGCTACACCAAGCAGCACTCGGCGGAATACCAAAGCCAGGCGCTGATCGACCTGGCGTTCCGCATGGGCAAGCAGGTCAGGGACTGGGACCAGGTAGAGGAGGTGGTGATCGAGACCAGCCATCACACCCACTACGTCATCGGCACCGGCGCCGGCGACCCGCAGAAGATGGACCCGCATGCGTCGCGCGAAACGCTGGACCACTCGATCATGTATATCGTCGCGGTCGCCTTGCAGGACGGCGAATGGCACCATGTCCGCTCCTATGCGCCGGAGCGCGCGTCGCGGCCCGACACGGTGGCGCTGTGGCACAAGATACGCACCGTCGAGGACCCGAAGTGGACCGAGCGCTACCACGCCCGCCGGCATGAGGACCTGGCCTTCGGCGGACGGATCGAACTGCGCATGAAGGACGGCAGCGTGATCGCCGACGAGATGGCGGTCGCCAACGCGCATCCGTTGGGCGCGACGCCGTGGAAGCGCCCGGACTACATCAACAAGTTCCGCACCATGACCGAGGGGCTCATCACGCCTGCCGAGGCCGACCGCTTCCTGCAAGCCTGCGAGGAGCTGCCGGACCTGCGCGCCGGCGACCTGCAACGCCTGCACGTCGCCATGCCCGAGGGCACGGTGCAGCAGGGCAAGCCCGGCATCTTCTAAGCTAAGCCCTCTCCCTCCGGGAGAGGGTTGGGTGAGGGGGTCTTGGCTACGGAGCGGGAAACCTCCGGCGCCGATGGTCCTCACCCCTAGTACGGTGAGAACGGCGCTTGCCCGCCCCCTCACCCCGGCCCTTTCCCGGAGGGAGAGGGAGTAGGAAGCGATCCAACCCTGGGGAAGCACCATGTCCGAAGTCCAAACCGCTCCAAAACCGAAGAAGTCCGTAGCCCTGTCCGGCGTCACCGCGGGCAACACCGCCCTGTGCAGCGTCGGCCGCACCGGCAACGACCTGCACTACCGCGGCTACGACATCCTGGACGTGGCGGAGACCAGCGAGTTCGAGGAGATCGCCCACCTCCTCGTGCACGGCTGGCTGCCGAATGCCGCCGAACTCGCGGCCTACAAGGCCAAGCTCAAGGCGCTGCGCGGCATCCCCGCCTCGGTCCGCGCGGTGCTGGAAGCGCTGCCTGCCGCCACCCATCCGATGGACGTGATGCGTACCGCCGTCAGCGCCCTCGGCTGTGCGCTGCCGGAAAAGGACGACCACAACCACCCCGGCGCCCGTGACATCATCGACCGGCTGATGGCCAGCCTCGGCTCCATGCTGCTGTATTGGTTCCACTATGCGCAGAACGGCCGGCGGATCGAGGTCGAAACCGACGACGACAGCATCGGCGCCCATTTCCTGCACCTCTTGCATGGCGAGCGCCCCAGCCCCGAATGGGAGCGGGCGATGCACACCAGCCTGATCCTGTATGCCGAGCACGAGTTCAACGCGAGTACCTTCACCTGCCGCGTCGTCGCCGGCACCGGATCGGACATCTACTCCGCCATCACCGCGGGGATCGGCGCGTTGCGCGGCCCCAAGCACGGCGGCGCCAACGAGGCGGCGCTGGACATCCAGGCCCGCTACACCTCGGCCGACGACGCAGAGCGGGACATACGCGCCCGCGTCGCTGCCAAGGAGGTGGTGATCGGCTTTGGCCATCCCGTCTACACCATCGCCGACCCGCGCAACGTCGTCATCAAGGAGGTCGCGCGCCACTTGTCGGAGGCGTCGGGCAACATGCGCGGCTTCCTGGTCGCCGACCGGATCGAGGCGGTGATGGCGGAAACCAAGCGGATGTTCGCCAACCTCGACTGGTTCAGCGCCGTTTCCTACAGCCAAATGCGCGTGCCCACCGCGCTGTTCACGCCGATCTTCGTCATTTCCCGCACGTCGGGCTGGGGCGCGCACGTGATCGAGCAGCGCATAGACAACAAGATCATCCGGCCCGCCGCCAACTACACGGGTCCGGAGGACCTAGCCTTCGTGCCGCTGGCGCAGCGCTGACCTGATCCCGTCCGCCGCGGCGCTTGCTGCGGCGGATCGGTGTCATTGTGCGAGTCGTTGCTGGTTTTTATTGACAGATACTATGCAGTTGCGTGACAGCGGAAGCAGCGGGCATGTCCTGGATTCGCGGCGCAGCGCCGCGGAGGGGACTCTGCCGCCGCGGAGGCCATGCGTGGACCCTGCCGAGCCCCGGCCGTGCTTTCCCCGCCGAGCTGCCGCCCCTGCGTGCACGATGCAACCCGGTCAAGAAAGGCTTCCACGATGAGCGACGAAACCACTAAGCGCCCCCGGGCGCAGGCGATGGCAGTACGGGCTAAGACCAAGTCCGCCCCTGAGCCCAACGGCGCCACCCATGCCCCGGCGAAGAAGGCACCCGCAAA
>CAXTCI010000016.1:0-40072 GCA_964242325.1 uncultured Acetobacteraceae bacterium | reverse complement strand
GCAAAGCCGGCTGAGGCGCCCGCGCCGGTGAAGGCCGCTGCCAAGCCGGCCAAGGCCCCGGCAGCGATGCCGGCCGTCGCAAAGCCCGCTGCCAAGGCGGCGAAGGCGGAAGCTCCCGCCACGCCTGCGCCTAAGAAGGCTGCTCCGAAGAAGGCCGAACCCAAGGCCGCTGCGACGCAAGACGCTGCCCCGGCCAGCAAGAGCGCGGCCGCCAAGGAGATGAAGACCGGCAAGACCCCCGCCGCCCGGAGTGCCGCCGCGAAGAAGCTGAGCGAAACGAGCCCGGTCACCAAGAAGGCCAAGGCGAAGGCTCCGGCAGCCCCGGCCTGACGCATCGCGTACGGACCAGCGCCATCCCCGCCCCGGAAGATACGCTCAAACAACAAGCGCCATCTTCTCCCTCTCCCTCCGGGAGAGGGCCGGGGTGCGGGGGTCTGGCCGCAGGATTGAGTGGGTCAGTGCGAGTAGAAAGTGATCTTGCTTCGGAGAGTGATGCGCTTTCCCTCCCCCTCACCCCGGCCCTCTCCCGTAGGAAGAGGGGGAAGCAAAGGCATCCGGTTACGTCGCGAGATTGAAAGGAAGGCGGCTCCGGGCTGGCTTGGAACACTGGCTTGCTGTCAGAACCGCATCGGCGTCCGTCCCCGGCCTACCGCCGCCCGAACATCCGCTCGACGTCTGCCCGCGACAGCTTGAGGAAGGTCGGCCGCCCGTGGCTGCACGTCGCAGCGCGCGGGGTCGCCTCCATCTGCCGCAGCATTGCATCCATCTCCGGCTGCAGCATCTTCCGGCCCGCGCGTATGCTGCCGTGGCAGGCAAGGCGGGCCAGCACCGCATCCATCCGCGCCGCCAGCGCCACGGCTTCCCCGGCCTCCGCCAGCTCGTCGGCCAGGTCCCGCAGCAGCGGCGCCGGCTCGGGCGCGCCCAAAGCGGCGGGCAGGGCGCGAACCAGCACCGCGCCGGCGCCGAAACCCTCCAGGTCCAACCCCAGCACGCGCAGGGCATCGGCATGATCCAGCAGCCGGGCCGCATCGGCCGGCGGTAGGTCCACCACGGCGGGCAGCAGCAGCGGCTGCGTGCGGATGCCGCCGGCCTCGTGCTGTTCCCGTAGGGCCTCGTGCGTCAGCCGCTCGTGCGCGGCGTGCTGGTCCACCAGCACCAGGTCGCCATCGGCCGACACCGCCAGGATGTAGGTCCCCAGCACCTGCGCAACGGCGGCGCCGAGTGGGTGCGCCGGCACGGGTGTGGGATCGGGCAGCACGCGGGCGGCAGGTGCCGCGGCCAGCGGCAACTGCGCCTCGGCAAAGCCCTGGTATCGCGGGCCGTCGCGCCCCGGCCGGCCCTGCAACTGGCTGGACACCAGCCGCAACGGCGGGCGGGCACCCTCGACCGAGGCGGCACCGCCGGCCAGCACGCGGGACAGTGCGCCGATCACCAGGCCGCGCACCCCGGCCGGGTCGCGGAAGCGCAGTTCCAGCTTGGCCGGATGCACGTTCACGTCCAGCTCGTCCGGCGGCAGGTCCAGGAACAGCGCCGCCACGGGATACCGCCCGGCGGCAATCACGTCGCGGTAGGCCACGCGCAGCGCCGTACGCAGCACCGGGTCCGCCACGGGACGGCCATTCACCGCGAAGCCCTGCGCCGCCGCCGTCGCCCGGTTGACCGTCGGCAGGCAGGCAAAGCCGGAGATCCGCATCCCGTCGCGCTCCTCCGCCAGCGGCAGCAGCGCCGCCGCGGCATCCGGTCCCAGCAGGGCGGCGACCCGGGCAGCCCGGTCCTGCGCCGGCAGGTCGAAGGCGGCGCGCCCATCCAGCTCGCAACGGAACGCGACGCCCGGCGCTGCCATCGCCAGGCGGCGGACGGCCTGCTCGGCGTGCTCCGCCTCGGTTCGGGGATGCTTGAGGAACTTGCGCCGGGCCGGGGTCGCGAAGAACAGGTCCGACACCACCACCCGGGTGCCCGGCGGTCCCGGCGCCGGCTGCGGCTCCTGCACGGTGCCGCCCTCCACCCGGATCAGGTGCGCGTTCGCCGCGCCGTGCGGGCGCGAGGTGACGTGCAGCCGCGCCGCGGCGCCGATGCTCGGCAGCGCCTCGCCGCGGAAGCCCAGCGTGGTGATCCGCACCAGCGACTCGTCGGCCAGCTTGCTCGTGCAATGCCGCTGCACCGCCAGCGCCAAGTCGGCGGCGTCCATGCCGCAACCGTCGTCGGCGACCTCGATCCGCTCGATGCCGCCGCCGGTCAGCGACACGGTAATCCGCCGGGCGCCGGCATCCAATGCGTTCTCGACCAGTTCCTTGACCGCCGCGGCAGGGCGTTCGATCACCTCGCCGGCGGCGATGCGATTCACCAGGCCGGTGGGCAGCAGGCGGATGCGTCCGTGCGGCTGGGGGAGGGCGGTCGCCATTGCCCCACTATACGGCGCCGCCCTAAACACCGCCTAGAGTTATGATCGCCGACGTCTCATTACCGACTTCACACGGCCGCCTGGGCGGCACCGAGGTTCCATGCACGACCTGATCCCGCTCGACCCCGGTGCCCGCCGGGCCATCCTGGACGCTGTGGACAGCCTGCGCGACGACGGGACGGCGCTGCTGCAGCGCCTGGTGCGCCACCGCAGCCTGCTGGGCGAGGAGGCGGGCGCCCTCGCCGAGATGGAGGCCGCATTCGCCGGATTGGGCCTGCAGCCGTTCCGTGTGCCGGTGGATGCCGGGGTGCTGTCCGACGTGCCCGGCTGGTCGCCGCCGCTGATTCCGTACGCCGGGCGCGACAACGTGGCGGCGCTGCACCGCCCGGCCAGCGCGAAGGGCCGCAGCCTGATGCTGCAGGGCCATGTGGACGTGGTGCCGGAGGGTGCCGCCGACCTGTGGACCACCCCGCCCTTCGAGCCCAGCATCCGGGATGGCCGCATGTATGGCCGCGGCGCCGCCGACATGAAGGCCGGCCTGGCCGCCGTGGTGACCGCGCTGGCCGCCCTGCGCCTCGCCGGGCTGCAGCCCGCGGCGGAGCTGCAACTGGCCGCAGTCATCGAGGAGGAGTGCACCGGCAACGGCGCCCTGGCCGTCATGCACGCCCTGCCGCGCCCCGACGCCTGCCTGATCCCGGAGCCCGGCCCCGGCTACCCCGCGCTTTATGTCGCCGAGGTCGGCGTGGTCTGGGCCTGGATCACCATCACCGGGCGGCCCGCCCACGTCCGCGAGATGCACGCCGGGGTGAACGCCATCGAGGCCGCCTACGTCGTCATGGAGCGTCTGCGCGCCTACGAGGGCGAGATGAACCGCGCCGAGCGCCGCCACCCGGCGTTCGCCGCCGAGAACCATCCGATCAACGTCAACTTCGGCACCCTCACCGGCGGCGAGTGGAACAGCAGCGTCGCCACCCGTGCCCGGCTGGGCGTGCGGGTCGGCGTGATGCCGGGCCAGTCCTGCCACGCCGTGCGGGGGGAGATCGAAGCGATGGTAGCGGCGCTGCACGGCGACCCGAGGCTGCGCGGGGCACGGCTGTCCGTCGAGTTTGGGGGCTTCATGGCGGATGGCTGCGTGTTCCCGGCGGAGCAGCCGATCTGCCAGGCCGTATCGGGGCTGCACCAGGATGTCACTGGCGGCGCGCTGCGCCACTGCAATGCCACCGGCCTGACCGATGCCCGGCACTACGTCCTTTACGGCGGCACGCAGGCGACCTGCTACGGACCCGACTGCGAGAACATCCACGGCATCGACGAAAGCGTCGGGCTGGACACCGTGCACGACGTGACGCGCGTGCTGGCGTTGTTGGTGGCGGGCTGGTGCGGGGTGGAGGCCAGACCGGTTTGATGCCGGAAGCCCTCCGTTTCCGTCATCCGGAGGAGCGCAGCGGCGCGGCATTCCCCGGCGGCAAGGCACGCGCTGGCGGCCTTGGATTGCCGCACCGCAAGCGGCTAGCAACGACGGCTCGGCAACATAGAGGTCAGTACGAAGAGCTGTCGGGATAACTTCTCTTTCTGCGAGCAGAGACTTGCACTTTCCGGGTTGGTCGCCGCACGCCCGTATCTGACTGCAGTCCACCCGATCCGACGCTGGGGCGCACGGACACGCCGCCGACTTCGGCTGACAGGACGCAGGGCCCCGGCGCGTTCGTGCGCCCCTCCAGCAGCCATTGGACGGAGCCTGCGGGCAAGCTGATCCCATGCGCCGCCAGCGCCGGACCGAGCAGCGCCGCCGGAGCCGCCGAGGCCATCGCAACCGCCGCTGGCAGGTCTGCCATCCCCCACCCCACGACGTTCCGCACCGCCTGGTCCAGGGTCAGCGCCGACCCCGCCAGCGTCCGCGGCCCCGGCAGCCGCACGCTGCCGTCGGGGTCGCCGTCAATCGCCATTCCCGCGAACCGATACCGCCCCGGCGGTGCCCCAGCCGCGGCGACTGCATCCGTCACCAGGATCGCCCGCCCCGGCCCCTTGGCCCGGATCATCGCCCGCAGCGCCGGGCGCGGCAGGTGGATGCCATCGGCGATGAAGCCTGCCGCCAGCCGGTCCTCCGCCAGTTGCGCCATCAGCGGATTGTCCAGCTTCGGCAGCACGCTCGGCAGGCCGTTGCCGAGGTGGGTGCTCATCCGCGCGCCCGCATCCGCCGCCCGCGCGACGACCGCCGCGCCCGCATCGGAGTGGCCGATGGCCGCCACCTTGCCCCGCGCAGTCAGCCAGCGGATGAGCGCCTCCGCCCCGTCCAGCTCCGCCGCCAGCGTCATCAGCAGGATCGGGCGTTGCAGCCCGGTGCCCCAGCGCTCGACCAGAGCCGGGTCGGGCAGCAGCATCGCCTCGGGCGGATGGCAGCCGCAGAAACCCGGCGCCGGGTTCAGGAACGGTCCCTCGACATGGTAGCCCGGCACCATCAGCGGTCCCAGCCGGCTGCGCGCCACCGCCTCGTCCAGCGTCCGCAGCCGCGCCTCCAGCACCGCCGCAGGGGCGGTGATGACTGTCGGCAAGCAGGCCGTGACCCCCGCCGTCAGCATGGCATGGAGGGCGTGGTCCAGCGCGTCGGCGGTGATCGCCTCGTCGTTGAAATCCACCCCGGCGTAGCCGTTCACCTGCAGGTCGATCAGCCCCGCCGATTGGAACGAGGCCTCGCCCGTCGCCACCGGGGTGTCCACCGCCGCTACCAGGGCAGTTCCGCCCCGCTGTAGTCCAAGAAGCGCGATCCCGGCTTGCCGTGCGCCGCCACGATCACGTCGGCCAGGCCGCGCACGCTGGTCGGCACGTCCAGGTCGGCGCCCTTGCCGCCCATGTCCGTCTGCACCCAGCCGGGATGCAGGGAGAGCACCGGCCGCGGATGATCCAGCTTCGCCACCAGGCTGCGCGTCATGCTGTTCAGCGCCGCCTTGCTGGCGCGATACAGCTCCATGTCGCCGCGCTCGTTGCCTTCAACGCTGCCCATGGTCGAGGTCATGAAGGCCAGCACGCCGTCGGGCGCCAACCGGTCCATCAATGCCCGCGCCGCCTGGATCGGGGCGACGGCGTTGGTCAGGAAGAGCATCCCGGTGTCCTGCGCGGTCGCCTGCGCGGCGTCCTGGTGCCCGGGGCCGCTGATGCCCGCGTTGATGAACAGCAGGTCCAGCCCGTCCGCAACCTGCCGGTTCAGGGCGGCGACCGCCGCCGAGTCGGTGATGTCGCACAGCAGCGCCTTGGCGCCAGCGGCTTCCAGTGCCGCCCGGTCCGCGTCCTTGCGGACGGTGCCCGATACGGTCCAGCCGCGCCCGGCAAATTCCTTGGCCAGGCCAAGGCCCAGGCCGCGCGACGCTCCAAGAATAAGTGCTGATGGCATAAACCGCTCCCCGTTTTGACGCACCCTAGCTGGTGCGCCCGCGCCCGGGAACCGGCGCCGCTGCGCCGGATTTCGTGAACCCCGCCCGGGAAACATGGCCCGCACGCCGCGTTGCCCGCCGACCCCTAATCGAACGAGGCCTATTCATGTCCGACGCACGCGTCGTCGCCATTACCGGCGCATCCTCCGGCATCGGTCAGGCCGCCGCCGAATACTTCGCCAAGAAGGGCTGGCGTGTCGGCTTGATCGCCCGCTCCGAGCCGAACCTGGATGCCGTGCGCAAGGCCGTCGTGACGTCCGGCGGCACCGCCTCGATCGCCGTAGCCGACGTGTCCGACAGCCAGCAGCTCATGGCTGCCGCCGATCTCATCGAGTCGCAGCTTGGCCCCATAGACGTGTGGGTCAACAACGCCGGCGTCAGCGTTTACGGCAAGTTCCTGGACATCACCGAGGAAGAGTTCCAACGCGTCACCCACGTCAACTACCTCGGCACGGTGAACGGCACCCGCATCGCGCTGGGCCGCATGATCCCGCGCAACCACGGCACCATCATCCAGGTGCTGTCCGCCATCAGCTACCGTGCGGTTCCGCTGCAATCAGCATATTCCGGCAGCAAGTATGCCCTGCGCGGCTTTACCGAGGCCGTGCGGTCCGAGTTGGAGGAAGAGGGCAGCGCCGTCCACCTGACGATGGTGCATCCGCCTGCCGTCAACACGCCGTTCTACAACCATGCGACTTCCCACATGCCGAAGCCGGTGCGCCCGCCGCCGCCGGTGTATCAGCCGGAGATCATCGCCGACGCCATCTACTTTGCCGCCACGACCCGGCGACGCGAGGTCAAGGTGACGGCCAGCACCGTCGCCTTCGCCATCGGCAACAAGTTTGCGCCGGGGCTGCTTGATGTCCTCGGCGGCAAGTTCGGCGTGAAGGCGCAGCAGACGGATCAGGGCGGCGCGGTAACCGTGCGTGACCCCAACCTGAACGGGCCGGGCAAGCAGGGCGGCACCCACGGCCCGTTCGACAGCGAAAGCTTCAGCAGCAGCGCGCAGATGTGGGTCAACAAGAATCCCGGCGCGGCAGGCTTGGGCCTCGGCCTCGGGTTGATCGCGCTGGCCCTGCTCGCCGGGCGCCCGCGTGCCAGCGGCATGGAACGGGTGGCCCGGCAGGGCATGCGGCTGCTGCGCCAGGTTTAAGTCGCGGCCGCCGTGCCGCGCGTTTCGGGCCTGCTTGAGACGTCCCTATACGTTGGGGATCTCGATGCTTCGACCGCATTCTACCAGCGGGTATTCGGCTTCGAAGTGCTGTTGCGGGAACCCCGCATGACCGGGTTGGCGGTATCCGGTGGCACGGTGCTGCTGTTGTTCCGCCGCGGCGGCTCGGTCCAGCCGAGCGAGACGCCCGGTGGCATCATTCCCGCACATGACGGTCACGGCACGTTGCATCTGTGCTTCGCCATCCCGCTGGCGGCGTTGCAAGACTGGGAACAGCATTTGAGCGCCCAGGGCATCCCGGTCGAAAGCCGGGTCATCCAGAGTTTCGGCGGCATCAGCCTATACTTCCGCGATCCGGACGGTCATTCGCTGGAGGTTGCCGTCCCCGGGCTGTGGGCGGTCTACTAGGTTTGCGCTATAGGCCGCCGATGGTGGCGTTCCGCTTGATCTTGCTTGGCCTGACGTGTGTCCTGGCCAATTCTGCCTGGGCTGCTGACGACGCGCCGTCACCGCCGATGACCGGGCAGAGTTGGGACCAGGCGCAGGTGGCGCAGTGTTCCGCCGGGCTGGCCACGGCCGAGGCCAAGCATGGTACCGCGCCCGGCCTGGTGGCCGCCATCGCCAAGGCTGAAAGCGGCCGGCCGGTGCCGCCGCTGCCGGGCCTGCAGCCCTGGCCGTGGGCGGTGAACGCCGACGGGGCCGCGATGTACTTCGAAAGCAAGGCCGCCGCCGTGACATGGACCCGGTTGGCCCTGGCCCGCCATGTGCAGCAGGTGGACGTGGGCTGCATGCAGATCAACCTGCAATCCCATCCCGCTGCCTTCCGCGACTTGGACGAGGCGTTCGACCCCGCCGCCAATACCGACTACGGCGCCCGTTTCCTGCGCCAATTGAGCGAGGATGCCGGCGGCAACTGGTATGAAGCGGTGGGATACTATCATTCCCGTACGCCGGTGTTGGCGTCCGATTACCGCGCACGGGTAGCCGCCATCGCCGCCGGACGCATTCCGCCGGCCAGCCTGGGAGTGCCGCTGTATGTGCGGGCGATCCGGCAGGGCAGCCTGCGGATCGCCCTGCCCGGCGGCGGGGTGCTGCGGATCAACGTGCGCCGGCAGCCCTCCCTGCGCGGCCCGCGGCGACTCAGCGCGTGCCAGGTGGCAGCAGTGCTCGGCTCCTACATGCCGGCGCCGGCACGGGCGCGTTGCGCCCTGGCGTCGCGTTGATCTCCGGCGTCCCGGCAGCCGCATTGCCCTAGCCCAGCAGTAGAAAACCCGCTAAGATTACGCTCCCTGGCTGTAGGGATGGGTTGGTCCGTGCCGTCGGCATCCCATGTTAACCCCCGTTCATCCGTTTGAGACCAATATGCGCACACCTGACCGCCGATCCTTCGACAGCCCCCGCCGCGGCACTCGCGGCCGTGAAAGAAATGATGATTTTCCGCCGTCGCGCGGTCGGGACGAGCCTTACGTTCCCCGGGACGCCTTCGTTCCCCGAGGCGGCAGCGCTCCTCCAGGCTTCGGCCCAGCCCGCGCACCAGTCGCAACGGGTCCGGAGACTGGAGCCATTGTAAAGTGGTTCAACGCCGAGAAGGGCTTTGGCTTTGTGGAGTTGGACGGTGGAGGCGGCGACGCCTTCCTGCACATCAGCGTGCTATCCCGTGCCGGCGCCCAGACGGTCCAGCCCGGTGCAACCCTCCGCGTCCTGGTGTCACCGGGCCAGAAGGGTCCGCAGATCGCCGAGGTCGTGCGGATTGACGAGAGCACGGCCGGGGCGGCCCCAGTGAGCCGCCCAGCCTATGCCGAGGACCGGCCCCGGCCGGCTCCGCGTGCGCCGGTGGACATGAGCTCCGCAGTCGAGATGCGTGGCACGGTCAAGTGGTTCAACACCGAGAAGGGCTTCGGCTTCGTGATGCCGGACGGCGGCGGCAAGGATGTGTTCGTGCATATCTCCGCCCTTAACCGCGGCGGGCTGAGCGGGCTGGAGCCCAACCAGACCGTCAAGATGCAGGTTGCCGACGGTCGCCGCGGCCCAGAGGCCGTGTCCGTCGAAAACGCCTGAGCTACGGCTGCGCGGCGGCCCTGGTAGGGTCGCCGCGTTTCTGGCGCTTTTGACGACCGGTGCAGCCCTTCCAGGTATTGGGGGGAACGACCGCCGGGTTGCAATAGATCCCGGTGCGATGCCTTGGGCAGCGCTAATGCGATTGCAAGTTCCAGGCGCGGTGCGATGCACCGCCTTCTTGGTCGATCCGCAGACAGCGGTGACGGCAGCGCACTGCCTTTATAGCCTACGGCTCGGCCATTTCGTCCCGGCAGGATCGGTTCACCTGTTGCTGGGCTATAATCACGGCGATTTCGTGAAACATCAGATTGCCGCATCCTACACGGTCGCACCCGGCTATGATCCAGGTGCCGGAGTGTCAGCGGGTGCGCGGGATGTTGCCATCCTGCGGCTGCCGCAGCCAATGGCGTTGGCTAGCCATACGCTTCCGCTTGTTGAAGCGCTCCTGCCGCCTGGCACGCCGTTGATGCTGGGCGGCTACGGCCAGGACCGGGCCGAAGCCGTGCTGGCCGACGAAGCATGCACGCTGCAAGGTTATGCCGGCCGCGGCCCCGCTGCCGTGCTGGTGCATGACTGCGAGGGCACGCATGGCACCAGCGGGGCACCAGTGCTGGCGCGCGATGCTGCCGGGGTTTGGCGGGTAGCCGGCGTCCAGTCCACAGGCCGTACGGACGGGGCAGGCGGCACGGCGATTCCCGCCAATGCGTTGCGCCCGTTGTTCCAGGCCAACCCGTAGCAACCCGCGCCGCCTTCTCCCTCTCCCTCCGGGAGAGGGTCGGGGTGAGGGGGTCTTGGCTGCGGAGCGGAGCCTGGCGGTGCTGTTGGCGCACGTCGCTGCCTCTGCCAAGTCGGCGCTTCAAGACCCCCTCACCCCAACCTTCTCCCGGAGGGGAAGGGAGTTGATACGACCTTGGATCAGCTCCCGCGGTTCCGGCCGCGCCGTCAGGCAGCCATCCCCGCGCACCACCCGCTCGACCAGGCCCACTGGAAATTATAGCCGCCCAGCCACCCCGTCACATCAACGGCCTCCCCAACGACATAAAGGCCGGGAACAGACGTAGCCTCCATCGTCTTCGAGGACAGCACCCGGCTGTCCACGCCGCCGAGCGTCACCTCCGCCTTGGCGTAGCCCTCGGTGCCATCGGGCTGCAATTCCCAGCCGTTCAGCATCTCCCCAAGCCGGCCCAACGTGCGGTCCGGCAGGTCAGCCAAATTGCCCGGCGGCAGGTGTGCCGCCGCAAGCGCCTGGGCCAACCGGGACGGCAGCACCTCGGACAGCACGGTGCGGGCCTCCGCGCGCGGCCGGGCACGCTTGCGGGCGAGCAGCAGGGCGCGTGCATCGGTGCCCGGCAGCATGTCCACCCGCAGCGCATCACCCTCCCGCCACAGCGACGACGCTTGCAGGATGGCTGGGCCGGACAGGCCGCGATGAGTGAACAGCATGGCCTCGGGGAAGCTGTGCCGGCCGGACACCGCCACCACCGGCAGGGCGACCCCGCTGAGAGGCCGCATCAGCCCAAGCATGTCGCCGCCGAACGTGAGAGGCACTAGCCCTGGCCGCAGCGTCGTCACCGGCAGGCCGAACTGCCGCGCCAAGTCGTGCGAGAATCCGGTGGCGCCCATCTTGGGGATGCTCAGCCCACCCGTGGCCAGCACCAACGCGGCGGCATGCACGGTTTGCCCGCCAGCCTCGATCCGGAAACGGTCGGCGCGTGCCACCTCCGTCACGATTTGGCCCAGCCGCATCTCCACGCCGGCCGCGGCGCACTCCGCCAGCAGCATGGCAACGATGGCCCGGGCCGAGCCGTCGCAGAACAACTGGCCCAGCGTCTTCTCGTGGTAGGCAATGCCGTGCTTCTGCACCAGCGCGATGAAATCCGCCGGGGTGTATCGCCGCAGGGCGCCGGTGCAAAAGCGCGGGTTCGCCGACAGGAACCGGTCGGGCTGGGCATGCTCGTTGGTGAAGTTGCAACGCCCGCCGCCGGAAATCAGTATCTTGGCGCCGGCTTGCGGCAGATGGTCCAGCAGCAGCACGCGCCGGCCCCGCGCACCCGCCGTCATGGCACACATTAAGCCGCCCGCCCCGGCGCCCAGGACGACCACATCGTAGTCCGAACGAGGTTGGGCCATGCGCCTGAGATGGTGCGCGGACACCCCGCCACAACCGCGGGAAAAGCTGCGGCACATTTGTACCGATTTCACTTCTCGCACGTTAGAGGGTCATACATTCCCTCTCTGAAAGTCCAACCGTCATGCCCGACGCCAATGCCAGCCGGCTCAAGACCAAGGTAGCTCCAGCAGAACTGCCGGGACTGCAGGGCCTGACCGCCTTGCTTGTCGGCGTCGTGGTGATTGCCGGGCTGTATCTCGCGCGCGAGGTGCTGATCCCGATCACGCTCGCGATCCTGCTATCCTTCGTGCTGGCGCCGCTGCTGATGCTGCTCCGCCGGATCGGGCTGCCGCGGGTGCCGGCCGTGGTCAGCGCCGTGGTCCTGGCGCTCGGCGTGATCCTGGCGCTGGGTGCGGTGATCGGCACCCAGGTGGCGCAGCTTGCCAGCGACGTGCCCCGCTATGCCTCGACCATCGAGCACAAGGTGGATGCCGTTCGTGGCTTTGCGATCAGCCACATGTCGCAGCTTACCAACCAGTTGGGACAGCAGATGGCGCCTGCCGCGCCGGCCAAGCCCGCTTCCACTGACGCGCCTGCCGCAGACCAGCCGTCGAAGCCGGCGCCGATCCCGGTGGAGGTGCATCAGCCCGATCCCGCCCCCCTGGAACTGGCGGAGCGCGTGCTGACCCCCGTGCTGTCGCCGCTGGCGACCATGGGCATCGTCCTCATCGTCGCGGTGTTCATCCTGATGCAGAAGGAAGACCTGCGAGACCGCCTCATCCGTTTGTTCGGCTCCGGCGACCTGCACCGCACGACGGGGGCGATGGACGATGCGGCGTCGCGGCTCAGCCGCTACTTCCTGACCCAGCTTGCGCTCAACGCCAGCTTCGGCGTCGTGGTCACGCTGGGGCTGTGGCTGATCGGCATCCCCAGCCCGCCGCTCTGGGGCATCATCGCCGCGCTGCTGCGCTTCGTCCCCTATGTCGGCGCCATCGGGTCGGCCCTGTTCCCCTTGACGCTCGCGGCGGCGGTGGACCCGGGCTGGACGATGGTGTTCGAGACCGCAGCGTTCTTCGTGGTGCTGGAAGGAATAACCGGCCAGGTGATCGAGCCGCTGCTGTATGGCCACAGCACCGGCCTGTCGCCGGTGTCGGTCGTGATCTCCGCAATTTTCTGGACCTGGCTGTGGGGGCCGGTCGGCCTGATCCTGTCCATGCCGCTGTCCCTCTGCCTGGTCGTATTGGGCCGCCACATCGAGCGGCTGGAGTTCATCGACGTCCTGTTGGGCGATCAGCCCGCACTGACGCCTGCTGAAAGCTTCTACCAGCGCATCCTGGCCGGCGACGCCGATGAGGCGCTGGACCAGGCGGAGATCCTGCTGCGCGACCGCTCCCTGTCC
Organism: uncultured Acetobacteraceae bacterium; assembly: GCA_964242325.1. Taxonomy (GTDB): domain Bacteria; phylum Pseudomonadota; class Alphaproteobacteria; order Acetobacterales; family Acetobacteraceae; genus DASWOJ01. The sequence goes on along the minus strand of CAXTCI010000016.1, from coordinate 27,505 downwards.
TCGTACTATGACGAGGTGGCGTTGCACGGCTTGCAGCTTGCGGCCAACGACTCGGTGCGCGGCGTGCTGAGCGACGAGCAGCTTCGCAACATCCAGGACGCGATTGACGGGATCGTGGTGGACTTGGCGGACCACAAAGACGTGGATATCCCTGCCGGGAAGCCAAACGCCAGCGCCCCGGCCTCCCGCACTGCGCCTGAGCCGCCGCGGCTGGCGGTCCCTGCCGGGATAGATGCGGACGCCGGGCCGTTGCCGCCGGCCTGGTCCGGTCCCGCCCCGGTGCTGTGCGTGGCCGCACGCGGCCCGTTGGATGAGGCGGCAGGGGCCATGCTGGCGCAGTTGCTGGCCAAGCATGGCCTGCGCGCCCGCGTCGTCAGCCAGGAGGCCGTGTCGCGCGGCGGCATAGCCTCGCTGGACGTGACCGGGGTTGCGATGGTGTGCGTCTCCTACCTGGAGGCGGGCGGCAACGCGTCCGCGCTCCGCTACCTGATGCGCCGGCTGCGGGCACGCATGCCGTCGGCAACGGTCGTCGCGGGCCTTTGGCAGGCCGATCAGGTGATCCTGGCCGATGAGCGGCTGCACGCCGCAGTCGGCGCGGACCATTACGTGACGACCCTACGGGATGCCGTGAACGCCTGCGTGGTGGCCGCCGAGGCCGCGCGCCAGGCTGCTGCCGAGATGGCGCCGGCGGAGCCGGCCGTCAGAGAGCCGATTCCGTCCTGAGCACGTCCAGCGCCACCAGTGCGCCGCCGCGGTCGAAGTGCCAGAACGTCCAGCCGTTGCAGCTCGGCGCGTTCTGCACCGCGGCGCCGACCTGGTGGATGCTGCCGCGCAGGGTACCAGACAGCAGCGTGCCATCCGCGGATACCGTGGCCCGAACCCGGCGCTGCTTGTCCACGACCTCGGTGCCGGGTGCAATCAGTCCGCGCTCGACCAGGCTGCCGAACGGCACGCGCGCGACTTCCCGCTTGTTCGGCGTCATCGTCATGCCGTCCGCGTCGGCCGGGCGCTCCCGCCTGACCCGGCCGATGGCGGCCTCGGCATAGGCCGGATGCCGCTCGATGCCGATGAAGTGGCGGTGCAGGCGCTTGGCGACCGCGGCCGTGGTGCCAGTGCCGAGGAAGGGGTCCAGCACCACGTCGCCCGGCGCGGTGCTGGCCATCAGGATGCGGTGCAGCAACGCCTCCGGCTTCTGCGTCGGATGCAGCTTCAGGCCATGCTGGTTCCGCAGCCGCTCCGGCCCGGTGCAGAGCGGCAGGAACCAGTCGCTGCGCATCTGCAGGTCGTCGTTGAGGGCCTTCATCGCCTGGTAATTGAAGCGGTAGCGGCTGTCCTGCCCACGTGCGGCCCAGATCAGCGTCTCGTGCGCATTGGTGAAGCGGCGGCCGCGAAAGTTGGGCATCGGGTTGGCCTTGCGCCACACGACGTCGTTCAGGATCCAGAAACCGAGGTCCTGCAGGATGGCGCCGATTCGGAAGATGTTGTGGTAGGCGCCGATCACCCAGATCGTGCCGTCCTTTTGCAGCAGCCGCCGGCACTCGCCGAGCCAGCTCCGGGTGAAGTCGTCATAGGCGGCGAAGTTGCCGAACTTGTCCCACTCGTCGTCCACCCCGTCCACCAGGCTGTCATCCGGGCGGCGCAGTTCCCCCTTGAGCTGTAGGTTGTAGGGGGGATCGGCAAAGACGCAGTGGACCGAGGCCGCCGGCAGCATCCGCATCATCGGGATGCAGTCGCCGAGCAGCACCTGGTCCAACGGTAAATCCTGGGTTGCTTCCACTACGCCCCATCGCGTTCACGACTACAAACCGGAGCACCTTGCCGATGCGCCGGAAGCCGCGTCAACCGGCAGCTTCGATGAGACGTCTTACCGCACCGAACCCGGTACGGTGGTGCCTGCACACGCCGATGCGCTCCAGCGCCGCCCGGTGCGCCGCCGTGCCATACCCGGCGTTGGCGTCCCAGCCGTAAGCCGGGTAGCGCCGGGCCAGGCGCGTCATCGCCCGGTCCCGCACGACCTTCGCGACGATGGAGGCGGCGGCGATGGACAGGGATAACCCGTCGCCGCCGATGCAGCATTGGACGGGGCAGGGGAGAGAGGGCGCTTGATTGCCGTCCACCAGGGCCAGGTCGGGGCAGGCTGGCAGGCGCAGCACGGCCCGGCGCATCGCCAGCAACGAGGCTTGCAGGATGTTCAACCGCCCGATTTCCGTGACCGACGCCGCCCCGACGCCGACCCACGCGCCGCTGGTTGCCAGCGCGGCAAAGCCAGCGTCCCGCGCAGAAGCGCTTAATTTCTTCGAGTCGTCCAGCAGCGCCGCCAGCGCATCCGTCACGCCGTCGGGAAAAACAACGGCAGCGGCCACCACTGGCCCGGCGAGCGGCCCGCGGCCAGCCTCATCCACGCCGGCAACCCGCCCGCCATGCCCTGTTTCCCGCGTGAAGTCCGGCCGCATGCCGGAACGCTAGCAGTTGCCGCCTACAGCAGCGAGAGCTGCTCCCCCGCCTGCGCCGGCAGCCGAAACTGCCTACAGTCCAGCCCCTCGCGCTCCTCAAACCCAAGCTGCCGCATCGCCCGCGCGAATCGCTGCCCCAGCAGCCCGGCATAATCCCCGGTACCGCTGAATCGCCGTCCGAACTCGCTGTCGTTCAACTCCCCGGCGCGGGTCTGCCGGACCAGCGCCAGCACGCGCCGGGCGCGGTCGGGAACGTGCTCGTGCAGCCAGGCCGTGAACAGATCCCGCAACTCGTGCGGCAGCCGCAACAGGACGTAGCCCGCGTGCTGCGCCCCATGCCGGCGGGCCGCCTGAAGAATGCCCTCAAGCTCCATGTCGTTCAGGCCGGGGATCATCGGCGCCGCCAGCACGCCCGCGGGCACGCCGGCCTCGGCCAGCGCCTGGATCGCGGCCAGGCGACGGGCCGGCGCGGCGGCGCGCGGCTCCATCCGCCGGGCCAGTCCGGCGTCCAGGGTCGTCACCGACAGCCACACCCGCACCAGCCCACGGGCAGCCATCCGGCGCAGGATATCAAGGTCGCGCAGCACCCCGGCGGACTTCGTGACGATGCTGACGGGATGGCCGAACCGTTCCAGCACCTCCAGCACGGCGCGGGTCAGGCGCAGAGTACGGTCAACGGGCTGATAGGGGTCGGTGTTGGAGCCGAGCACCATCGGGCGCGCCACGTATCCGGGCTTGCGCAGCTCCCGCTCCAGCAGGGCGGCGACGTCCGGCTTGAAAACGATCTGCGTCTCGAACTCCAGCCCCGGCGAGTAGCCGAGATAGGCGTGGCTGGGCCGGGCATAGCAATACACGCAGCCATGCTCGCACCCGCGATACGGATTGACCGCGCGGTCGAAGCCGAGATCGGGACTGTCGTTCCAACTGATGGCGGACCGGCTGGCGTCGCGCACCAGCACGGTCGGCAGCGGCGGCAGGTCAGCCAAATCCACGTCCCATCCGTCGCCGGCTGCCACGGTGCTCTGACGCTCGAAGCGTGGCTGCGGATTGAGGGTTGCGCCGCGGCCATGCCTGGCATGGCTGGGCGCTTCGTCGGATGGGACCGGCTCGGCCAAGCTGCTGAGGGCAAAGGCAGTCAGCGCATCATCATCCCAAGCGGTCCGGGACAACTCGCGGGGGCTGATAGACCCATCGGGCATGTCTGCGTTCCCTGTGCGTTCCTTACCAGTTATGAACGGGACAGCATAACTTTGTCAAGAACGCAATGGGAACATATAAGCCTGCCTGCTACTTCTTCTCTCTCTGGGAGAGGGTCGGGGTAAGGGAGGCCGCGCAGACCGTTCCTAGCCTGACCTGGAATGGGCCTGCATAGGCCGAAAGCAGCGTTTCCCCTTTCCTCACCCCGGCCCTCTCCCGGAAGGGGAGGGAGAAAAAAGTCTACTCCGCGGCGCGCAGGTGTTCCTGCAAGCGCGGCATCAACTCCACCAGGTTGCAGGGACGGTGGCGGCTATCCAGTTGCCAGACCAAGATGTCATCCCAGGCGTCCTTGACCGCCCCGGTACTACCCGGCAGGGCGAACAGGTAGGTGCCACCGGCGACCCCCGCCATCGCCCGCGACTGCATCGTAGATGTGCCAATTTTCTGGTAGCTAAGCATCCGGAACAGCTCACCGAACCCCTCGATGCGCTTCTCCACTACGCGGTCAAACGCCTCCGGCGTCACGTCGCGCCCGGTCACCCCGGTGCCGCCGGTAGTAATCACGGCATCTATGCCAGGGTCGGCAATCCAGCCGCGCAACCGGGCCTCAATCAGAGCCGCATCATCGCGCACAATGGCGCGGTCGCCGACCCGGTGCCCAGCTCCCGTAATCCGCGCCGCCAGCACATCGCCGGAGCGGTCATCCACCGCGGTCCGGGTGTCCGACACGGTCAGCACGGCGATGCTGACAGGCACGAACCGCCGGCTTTGGTCAATCTGCGACATGGGACCCCTTTGCGCCACCGTCCTGCATCACGGGATGTGGGGTCAGCGAAGCTGGGCGACCAGCCCCCGGCCGGCCCGCGCCATCCGAGGCAGGTCCGCATCCGGCGCACGCTCCTCGAACGTCGGCCATTCCCCGGCAGCGATCTCATCCAAGCTGGGCGCAGGCAGTCCAAGCTGGGCGGCATACAGCCAAGTTAACGCCAAGGCACGCGGGATGTAGGCGCGGGTCTCGTCGAGCGGCACGCTCTCGATGAACAGCAGCGGGTCGCCCCCGTGCCGGATAGTCCCGCCCCAACGGGCATAACTGCCGGGTCCGGCGTTGTAGCTGGCCAGCAGGCGGATCAGGTCGCCGCCGACGCTGTCAAACCGGGCAAGCTGGATAAGGTAGCGCTGTCCCAGATCGAGGTTCGTGGCGGGATCGTGCAACTTCACTCGGTTGGGAGAGGCGGGGCTGTCCCGCAGCACCTGCTCCAGGGTGACCGGCATGATCTGCATCAGCCCCCGCGCCCCGGCAGGAGAAACCGCTTGCGGGTCGAAGTTCGACTCCAGCCGGGCCAAGCCATACATCAGCGCCGGGTCAATGCGGAACCCGCCGGTTGGGCGGAAGCCCGTGGTCGGCAGGCGCATCGCGGCGCCCTCGCCCACGGTCTGCACCAAGGGCGCAAGCTGCGCCGCCAGGTCGTCCAGGCCAGTCGCCTGGGCCACCAGGAAGACGGAACGTGAGAAGCCCGGCTGCTCCCGCGTCGCCGCAAACAGTTGCCGCAACTCGGCCTCTGCCCGCGCGGGCTGGCCGACCTGCAGCAGGGCAAAGGCGCGATTTCCCTGCGGAGTGGCGGCGATGGCGTCCACGTCGGCCTCGCCCAGCGTGCCGCCGTCGAATGGCTTGGCGGTGCCGGCGCCGCGGCCCAGCGCACGGCGGGCAATCAGGCCATAGAAGGCGCTCGGGTTCTCCGCCGCGCGCCGCATCCAGGGGGAGTAGCCGGCCAGGTTATGACAGCGCAGCTCGGCCCGTGCCGCCCAGAACGCCGCGCCGGACCGCCGGCTCGGGCTGGACAGCGGCGCGCGATAAGAGGCCACGAACATGGAACGCGCCATGTCCACCTGGTCCATGCGCCATGCCGCCAGCCCCGCGACATAGGGCGCAAGGCCGATGGCGCCGTTAGCCTGCCGATGCGCGGCCTCCGCCAAGCTGAACGCCTCGCGGTCCCGGCCCTGGGTGAACAAAATCTGCGCGACCTCGGCCCGCAGCACCGCGCCATACAGGCGGTCCAGGCTGCGCGCATGGGCGATCAGGCGTATGGCGCGGTCGGCGTGCCCAGCCCGAGCCGTGTCCAGCACGCTGTGGTCGAAGTCGGGGTCCCGGTCGAACTCGCGCCCGGTCAGGTCCACGTCATCCGGGGCCGTCACAGGTGCTCCCGGCGACAAGGAGGCAACCGGTGGCGGAGCTGGCGGGGCCGCCGCACCCCGGGGCAACTGGGTCAGCAGCAGGGCGTGGATCGCCGAGGCGTCGGACAGGTCGGAGTAGCGGGCGAGCCAAGCCCGCAACGGCTCGACCCCGGCCGCCGCGCCCAGGCGCAGCAGGCGGTCCGCCAATACGTGCCCGGTCAGCAGCCCATCGGGCAGCGACGTGCCATCGCCCAACCCGGCGCCGGCCCGCTGCAGGTCCAGGATATGGCGGATGCGCTGCGCCTCGCTCGGCGGCAACGGCTGCGGCAGCGCTATGGACGTGTGGGCCAGCGGAGGAAGACGTGGAACCGCGAAGGCCACATCCCCTTGTGCATCGTCCGAAACGGCGCGGGCCTGCGCATCCGGTGCCACAGCCCCGGCAAGGATCGCAGCCCCAGCAATAAAGGCCCGAATAGCTTGTATCCGGGGAAGCACGCGGCTAATCCCTTGCATGGGCGGCAGCTACACGCGTTAACCTAACCTTTCAAGACATGCGTCAACTTACGTCAACCAACGTCAATAAACGTTCTGTGAGGGTTTATACACTATTAAGCCTGATCAATGCTTTGCCGCAACTCCAAAAGGTCGGCCCAAAGACTGCGTTTGCCCGCTGCCGAGCGCATCCAGTGGTCCTGCGGTGGCAGTGCCAACGCCTGTGCCGGGGACTCCGCACCCTCGATCGGCACCGGCAGCCAGCGTCCGCGCAGGCGCCGCACCCCCTCGGAAGCCCCTGCGAGCGCCTTGGCCGGCCCAGCCCCGATCAGCAGGATGCGGCGCGGCCGGGTCAGGGCCAGCAGGCGGTGCAGGAAAGGTAGGCAGGCCTGCACTTCGGCCTCGTTTGGCGCACGGCTGCCCGGTGGGCGCCAGGGCACGAGGTGGGTCAGCAGCATCGCCGAGCGGTCCAGCCCGATGCTGCCCAGCACCCGGTCCAGCATCTGCCCGGGGGGGCCGGAGAAGGCCGCGCCGGTGCGGTCGTCCTCTGCCCCTGGCGCGTCCGCGACCAGGACCAGCCCGGCGGCTGGGTTGCCGGACGGACGCACGGTATTGGTCGCGGTCACACGCAACGGGCAGCCCTCAAACCCGTCGAGGGCGGCATGGAGCGCGTCGAGGGTCGCCGCCGCCGCCGCCAGCGCGCCTGCCTGCGACGCAGCCGCCGGCCCTCGTATGGGTGGCCTGAGGGTCGCGGTGGCGGGACGCAGGGATGGTTGGGCCGGCACCAGGTTTGACGCAGCGGCGCCCGCCGGCCCCAGGTCTGGCGCAGCGGCGCCCGCCGGCCGCTCCGGGGCAAAGCGGTTCACCGGCGCATCCGTCAGCGCCTCGTCGGCGCCCCACTCCATCAGCAGGCGCAACGCAGCGAGGTCGTCCATCACGGCGCCGCCCAGGGTGCGGCGCCAGCGATGGGTGGGATGTGCGCCGCCTCTCCGTGTGACATAGTTCCGAAAATGTGGCGGTCCCAGGTTTTGCACAACCCGCGGGCGACCCCATCTGCCGCCTAGGCGGCGTCGGCCGCAGGCAGCGATGCCGCGCAACAACAACCCCGCTGCTTCAAGGGAAGCGGTGGGACTGCTTCAAGGGAAGCAGTAGGGACGGAGGACTGCATGACCGAGGACGCTGCCCCGCGCGAGGCAATGGAATTTGATGTGGTGGTGGTAGGCGCCGGCCCGGCTGGCCTGGCCGCCGCCATACGCCTGAAGCAACTGGCGCCCGACGCCGGGATCTGCGTGGTGGAAAAGGGTGGCGAGGTCGGCGCCCACATCCTGTCCGGCGCCGTGATCGAGCCGCGGGCGCTCGCCGAACTGCTGCCGGATTGGCAGGAACGTGGGGCTCCGCTGACCACTAGGGCCACCGACGACCGTTTCTTGTTCCTGACGGCGACCCGCGCCTTCAAGCTGCCGACGCCGCCGCAGATGCACAACGACGGCAACTACATCGTGAGCCTGGGCGAAGTCTGCCGCTGGCTGGGCCAACAGGCGGAAGCGCTGGGCGTGGAGATCTATCCGGGCTTCGCCGCCGCCGAGGTCCTGATCGAGGACGGCCGCGTCGTCGGCGTCGCCACCGGCGACATGGGCATCGAGAAGTCCGGCGAGCACGGCGCCAACTACCAGCCCGGCATGGAGCTGCGCGCGCCCTACACCCTGTTCGCCGAGGGCTGCCGCGGATCGCTCACCAAGCAGGTCGCCGACCGCTTCGACCTGCGCGCCGGCCGCGACCCGCAAACCTATGCCATCGGCATCAAGGAACTCTGGGAAATACCGGCGGAGAACCACCGGCCCGGCTTGGTCGAGCACGCCGTCGGCTGGCCGCTGGACAGCCGCACTTATGGCGGCTCCTGGCTATATCACTTCGGCAACAACCTGGTGTCCTACGGCTTCGTCGTCGGTCTTGACTACAGCAATCCCTGGCTGTCTCCCTTCGACGAGATGCAACGCTTCAAGACCCATCCCGCCATACGCAAGCACTTCGAGGGGGGCCGGCGCATCAGCTACGGTGCGCGGGCGCTGAGCGAGGGCGGCTTCCAAAGCATCCCCAAGCTGACCTTCCCCGGCGGCGCGCTGATCGGCGACACCGCCGGCTTCCTGAACGTGCCGAAGATCAAGGGCACCCATGCCGCGATGAAGTCCGGCATGCTCGCGGCCGAGGCCGTGGCGGATGCGCTGGCCAACGGCCGGCCGGTGGAGCCTGATACTTACGAGAGCAGGTTCCGGTCCTCCTGGCTGCACACGGAGCTGCACGGCGCCCGGAACATCCGCCCGGCCTTTGCCAAGTTGGGGCTGTATGGCGGCATCGCCTATTCGGCGCTCGACACCTTCGTGCTGCGCGGCAAGGCACCCTGGACGTTCCGGCACGCCCATGCCGACTACGAGAGCCTGCGCCCTGCCGCCGCGGCTGCGAAGATCGCCTATCCCAAGCCGGATGGCACCTTGACCTTCGACCGCCTGTCCTCGGTGTTCATCAGCAATACCAACCACGAGGAAAACCAGCCGGCCCACCTGCAACTCAAGGACCCCGGCCGGTGGGAAGGCGTGAACTGGGAGCGTTTCGCCAGCCCGGAAAGCCGTTACTGCCCGGCAGGCGTTTACGAGGCCGTGGAAACCGAGGGCGGCCACCACCGCTTGCAGATCAACGCGCAGAACTGCGTCCACTGCAAGACCTGCGACATCAAGGACCCCACCCAGAACATCAACTGGCAGGTGCCAGAAGGCGCCGGTGGTCCCAACTATCCGGCTGGGATGTAAGCGATGCAGCACTCTCGCACCGCCCTGCTCGCCCTGGCTGTCCTGTTCGGGGGCGCCGCTGGTGACTACGGCCCGGACCCGGCGGACGGCACGACCCATTTCGTCGGCACCGGGGCGTTCGGTGATTACTTGGACGGCCGCTTTGCGGTCCAGCACGCCGACCTCCCGGTGGCTGCCAATAAGCTGGAAGCCGCGCTGACGCTGGAGCCTGGCCTGCCGGAGCTGGCGAACCAGGCGTTCATCGCATCGGTGATGGCGGCGCGGCCCGATGCGGTCCGCATAGCCATAAGCCTGCCGGACAATCCCGTCGCCCGGCTCGTGCTCTCCAATCATGAGGCGAAGGCCAGCAACTGGCGGGCGGCGGCAGGTGGGTTCGACACCTTGCCGGGCGGCAGTTCACTGGTGGAGGCGTTGCGTCCGCTGCTGGTGGCTTGGGCGCAGCTTGGCGGCGGCCAGCCGGATACGGCCATCTCGCTCCTGCAATCGGCTGTGGAAGCCGGGCGCAACCGTCCGGTCCTGACGTTGCACCTCGCGCTGGCCAATGACCTTGCGGGCCGGCGGGACGAGGCGGCCCGGTTCTATGCCGCCGCCCGTGTCGAGTATGGCGGCCTGAACCTCCGTCTAGCCCAGATACTGGCAAGCTGGCAGGCGCGCAGCGGCGATCCCGACGGCGCCGCGGCCCTGGTGTCGGACCTGGTTGCGGGCGATGGCGAGTTGGCCCTGGCCCGCGGGAACCTGACCCAGCAGGCCCAGGCGCCAGTCGTGCGCAACGCCGGCGACGGACTGGCCGAAGTTTATCTGGCGATGGCAGCAACGCTGCATCAGCAGAACGCGAACGACCTGTCCCAGCTTCTATTGCGCTTGTCCCTGGACATGCGCCCGGACTTTGCCCCGGCGCTCCTGCTGTTGTCCGACATTCAGGACATCGGCAAGTTGCCGGAGGCCGCGCTGGACACGCTTGCCGCCGCGTCGCCGACGGACGCACTGGCGCCGGTGATCATGCTGCGCCGGGCCAACCTGCTGGACGAGCTGGACCGGACGGACGAGGCGGCAGCGGTGCTGGAAACCCTGGCTGCCGACCATCCCGACCGGTCGGAGCCGCTGGCGGAACTCGGCGACATGCTGCGCCGCCACAGCCGCTTTCCGGAGGCCGTGACGGCATTCGACCGCGCCGTTGCCCGCGTCGGCACGCCGACCCGCGCCAACTGGCCGCTGTTCTACGAACGCGGAATTGCGCTGGAGCGGGCGGGGCAGTGGCCGCGGGCGGAGGCCGACTTCCTGTTTGCGCTGGAGCTGTCGCCGGACCAGCCCGGCGTGTTGAACTACCTGGGCTACGCCTGGGCCGACCAGGGCCGCAACCTGGACCGCGCCCGCGCCATGGTCGAGCGCGCGGTGGAGCAGCGCCCGGAGGAAGGGTCGTACGTGGACAGCCTCGGCTGGATTCTGCTGCTGCAAGGCGACAAGGACGGTGCCCTGCAGCAACTGGAGCGCGCAGTGACGCTGATGCCAGGCGATGCGACGGTCAACGGCCACCTCGGCGACGCCTTGGAGGCCGTGGGCCGCACGCGGGAAGCTGCGTTCCAATGGCGCAGTGCCTTGATCCTGCAGCCTGAACCGGAGGAGGCCGCCCGGATCGAGGCGAAGCTTGCCGCCTTGCCGCCCGGTGAGGACGCCGGACCCGCGCCATCCGTCCCCTGAACGCGCCGGCACTGCTGGTTGAGCTTGCCCCGGCGAAGGTCAACCTGTTCCTGCACATCGTGGGTCGACGACCGGACGGCTATCATCTGCTGGACAGCCTAGCGGTGTTTCCTGGCGCCGCGGACCGGCTGACCGCCGGGCCTGCGCCAGGTTTGGCCCTGACCGTTACCGGACCTTTCGGAGACGGGCTGGACGCCGGGCCGGATAACTTGGTGTTGCGTGCCGCGCGCGCCCTGGCGGAAAAATCCGGCGTCACCGCAGGGGCGGCCCTGGTATTGGACAAGCGCTTGCCGGTTGCCAGCGGCATTGGCGGCGGCTCCGCCGATGCTGCCGCCGCGCTGCGGCTGCTGTCGCGGCTATGGTCGGTCGGCTTGCCGGGCGGTGTGCTGCAGGAGCTTGCGCTGGGATTGGGTGCGGATGTGCCGGTTTGCATGGCAGGGCAGGCTGCACGCATGGGCGGCATGGGGGACCAGCTCAGCCCGGCACCGGCATTGCCGCCATTCGGCGCCGTGCTGGTCAACCCCGGCGTTGCGGTATCCACGCCGGAGGTGTTCCGCGCCCGCACCGGGCCGTTCTCGGAGCGTGCGTCGCTGCCGCCCTTCTGGCCGGACGCAGCCGCCATGGCACGGGACCTGTCGGCCCTGGGCAACGACTTGGAGGCGCCGGCCCTACGGCTTTGCCCTGCCGTTGGCGACGCGCTGGCCTGGCTGCGGGCGCAGCCGGGCTGCTTGCTGGCGCGCATGAGCGGATCAGGCGCGACCTGCTTCGGCGTGTTCCTGGACGCAAGCGCGGCGTCGGCTGTTGCGGACAGGGTGCCGCCGCCCTGGTGGGCCTGGGGCGGGGGCTTTACGGACTGGCCCCGCAGCGCCTAATGACAGGGCGCGCTGAATGCGATGGGGCGTCGCCAAGCGGTAAGGCAGCGGACTTTGAATCCGCCATTCGAAGGTTCGAATCCTTCCGCCCCAACCAACCCGGCCGAGACACATGATCTTCATCCCCATCGCGCCCGGCATCGCCTTCGACCCGCGCGAGATCGAGGAGAGCTTCGTCCGTTCCTCCGGCCCGGGCGGACAGAACGTCAACAAGGTGTCCACCGCCGTCCAGGTCCGCCTGGACCTGCGCCGCCCGGGCAGCCTGCCGGAAGGTCTGCGCGCACGGGCCGAGGTGCTGGGCGGCCGCCGGGTCACATCCGACGGCGTGCTGGTCATCACCGCGCAGCAGCACCGGTCGCAAGACCGCAACCGTCAGGACGCGCAGGACCGGATCGTGGCCCTGCTGCAGGAGGCGGCGGTCATACCGGTGTTCCGCCGCACCACCAAGCCCAGCAAGGCCGCCCGTCGCAAGCGTGTCGAGGCCAAGGTGCAGCGCGGTGCGGTCAAACGGCTGCGCGGCGCACCCACGCCTGAGTAGCCCTGGCGTACACGGGCCTGCGGACCCGCCGACGCAACAGTGCTTTTAATGCGCATAAGTTTTATTAATGAGTGCGATGTACTGTGGAGGCAGGCGGTTTCATATCGCCTTCTTACGCGTCACACCATTTCCAAAAGGTTTGTCATGTCCGTATCGAGCATTTCCTCAACTCCGGTTGCCGCTCCTGCCGCAGCGGCCGCCGCTTCGCCCCCGGCACAGCCTGCACCCAAGGTCCACCATCACGCCGATCATGGCGGCCAGGGTTCCCCCCACAGTGCTGGTCTGGTGAACAAGACGGCCTAGCGGCGCCAGACCCTCACATCCCACCGGTCTGGCAATGGCATCAGTAGGCGATGAGATCCTTGATGCCGTCATAGACTCCGGGGGTCAGCACTTTCTTGGTAACCAGGTCGGCAGGCGTGGCGTAGGGCCGGCCGGCCACGATGGCCTTGGAGCGCACGTCGCCGACGCCGGGCAACGTGCGCTGCAGGTCTGCGGCGCTGGAGCTGTTGATGTTGGCCAAGGCGATCCGATCCTTGATGCCGGCCAACACCCCGGCGGTCAGCGCCTTCTTCTTCACCAGGTCCTGGATGTCTTCATAGGGGCGGCCAGCGATGATGGCCTTGGCGCGGACCGGGCCGATGCCGGGCAAGCTATCCAACTGAGCTTCCGGCGCGGCATTGATGTCAATGCGGCTCCCTGTCGCCGCGGCCGGTGCGGCCGTTTGAGCCGCCGGTGGCGACGGCCGAGCTGGCGTCGCGACAGGTGCCGGGGGAGCGACCGGCGCCGCGGGCCGGGCAGGGACGGTTGCCGGCCTGCTGGGCTGCGGCGTCTGCGCCCAGCCAGGCGGCACCAGACCGGCCAGCAGCGCGAAAGCCAGGCCGAGTGCAGCGAAACGGTGCGGTTTTGACATGTCACGGTCCCCCTATTGGTCCGTAAGTGTATCCACTCACGGTCGTTAGACAAGCATTACGCCCAGCGGACCTCCGGCGGCAGGCTCATCAGGATCGCCTCCACGTTGCCGCCGGTCTTGAGGCCGAACAGCGTGCCGCGGTCGTGCAGCAGGTTGAACTCGACGTAGCGGCCCCGGCGCAGCAACTGATGGTCGCGGTCCCCCGCCGTCCAGGGAGCGCTCATGCGCCGCCGCACGATCGCGGCGTAGCCGTCGCGGAACGCCCGGCCCACATCCTGGGTAAAGGCGAAGTCCGCCGCCGCGTTGCCGCTGAACAGGTGGTCGTAGAAGATGCCGCCGGCGCCGCGCGGCTCGTTGCGGTGCGGCAGGAAGAAGTAGCGGTCGCACCAAGCCTTGAATTGGTCGTAGTAGCCGGGGTCATGCCGGTCGCACGCGGCGCGGAACGCGGCATGGAAGGTGACCGCGTCCTCCTGGGCGTCCGGCGCGTCCAGCCGCATCGGCGTCAGGTCGCCGCCGCCGCCGAACCAGCCGCGCGTCGTGACCAGCATGCGCGTGTTCATGTGCGCCGCCGGCACCAACGGGCTTTGCGGATGGGCGACGACGCTGATGCCCGACGCCCAGAAACGCGGGTCCTGCTCGGCGCCGGGGATGGAGGCGCGGAACTCCGGGCTGAACTCGCCCCACACGGTGGACACGTTCACGCCCACCTTCTCGAACACCCGGCCCTGCATGACGCTGATCACGCCGCCGCCGCCCTCTTCCCCGGTGTCGGTGGGACGCGACCAGGGCTTGCGGACGAAGCGCCCGGGCGGACGGTCGGACAAGGGGCCGGCCTGCTCGTCCTCGATCCGCTCGAACGTGGCGCACAGGTCGTCGCGCAGCGTTTCGAACCAGGCGCGGGCGGTGCCCTTCATCGCCTCGTGCGGCGGCGGGGCAGAAGGGGCCGTCAGCACGGCAGAGTCTTCCAGGCCAGGCACTTGCGGCACTTCAATAGCCTCCAATTTACGCTAAACAGAGTAGGCTGACGCCGCGCCGTGTTGCAGGGGTCTGTTCCGGCCTCTATGAACCACGGCATCGGGAATGGCCTGGGACGCATCGCCGGCCCGGGTCAGTATAGAGGGATTTCATGTCCGACATAGACCACGCAAGCGTCCGCCAAGCGATCACCACAGTCGGCAGTTCCGATCCGACGAAGCGCGACTTCCTGAAACTGCTGACCGGCGCGGCGGCCGGCATTGGCGCAGTCTCACTGGCGTGGCCCCTGATCGACAGCATGGCGCCCGCCAAGGATGTGCTCGCGTTGTCCAGCATCGAGGTGGACCTGGCCCCGATCCCGGAAGGCCAGGGCATCACCGCGGTCTGGCAGGGCAAGCCGATCTTCCTCCGCCACCGCACTGCGGCCGAGATCAAGGAAGCCCAGGATACCCCGCTCAAGGACATGATCGACCCGGCGACCGACGCATCCCGCGTCAAGGCCGGCAAGGAGCAGTGGCTCGTCGCCATTGGCATATGCACCCACCTGGGCTGCATCCCGCTAGGCAACAAGCCAAGCGACCCGCGCGGCGATTGGGGCGGCTGGTTCTGTCCCTGCCACGGCAGCCAATACGACACATCGGCGCGCGTCCGTCATGGACCCGCCCCGGCCAACCTCGCCTTGCCACCGTATGCGTTCACGACTGACACCAAGATCAAGATCGGCTGAGGAGAAACAGCATGGCCGGCCTGCACAAGTCCGAGTTTGAGAACCCCGTCGTCAACTGGATAGACACGCGTCTGCCAGTCTTCACGATGATGCAGAAGGAGTACGGCTCCTTCCCAACGCCGAAGAACTTCAACTACTTCTGGAACTTCGGCGCGCTGGCAATGATATCGCTGGCGATCATGGTTGCGACGGGCGTGTTCCTGTCGATGAACTACGCCGCCAACACCAGCCTGGCGTTCGACAGCGTCGAGCGCATCATGCGCGACGTGAACTACGGTTGGCTGCTGCGCTATGTCCATGCCAACGGCGCCTCGATGTTCTTCATCGTGGTCTACATCCATATCTTCCGGGCACTGTATTACGGGTCATACAAGGCGCCGCGTGAGCTGATCTTCATGCTCGGCGTGGTGATCCTGCTACTGATGATGGCGACGGCGTTCATGGGTTACGTGCTGCCCTGGGGCCAGATGTCCTACTGGGGCGCCACGGTCATCACCGGGCTATTCTCGGCCATCCCGTATGTCGGCGACAGCATCCAGACCTGGCTGCTGGGCGGTCCGAACGTGGACAACGCGACGCTCAACCGCTTCTTCAGCCTGCATTACCTGATGCCGTTCATGATCACCGGCGTGGTGTTCCTGCATGTGGCCGCGATCCACATCGCCGGGTCAAACAACCCGCTGGGCATTGATGTAAAGTCGCCGCAGGACACGCTGCCGTTCCATCCCTACTACACCGCCAAGGACAGCATCGGCGTTTGCCTGTTCCTGCTGGTGTTCGCTGGGCTGGTGTTCTTCGCGCCTAACTTCCTGAACCATCCGGACAACTTCATTCCGGCCAACCCGCTGGCGACGCCGGCGCACATCGTGCCTGAATGGTACTTCCTGCCGTTCTATGCCATCCTGCGGTCGGTGCCGAACAAGCTCGGCGGCGTCATCCTGATGTTCAGCGCAATCGCGGTCATGTTCGTGCTGCCGTGGCTCGACACATCGCCGGTCCGCAGCACGCGCTTCCGTCCGATGTACAAGCCATTCCTGGCGCTGTTCGTCGTGTCGTTCTTCGCGTTGGGCTACGTCGGCGGCAAGCCTCCGGAGGGCTGGAACGTCGTGATCGGCCAAGTGGCGACGGCCTACTACTTCCTGCACTTCCTAGTGGTTCTGCCGGTCCTGGGCGTGCTGGAGAAGCCGTTGCCCCTGCCTGAGAGCATCTCGCGTCCGGTTATCCGCCGCGGCAGCGACTTTACCGGCGGTGGCGGTGGCCCACTGCCGCAAGGTGCCGCGGCGAAGCCGATGGAGAAGCCGTAATGCGTCTATCACATCTCGCCGTGACGGGGCTGCTGCTTGCAGCCCCGGCCACGGCGTTGGCCCAGGGACATGAGGCCGTTGAGGCGCCGGCGCAGAATTGGAGCTTCAACGGGCCGTTCGGCACCTTCGACCGTGCTTCGGCTCAACGCGGCTTCCAGGTTTACAAGGAAGTCTGCTCGAACTGCCACTCCATGAAGGAGATGTATTACCGCAACCTGACCGGCATCGGGCTCTCCGAGGAGCAGGTGAAGGCAGTCGCAGGTTCGGTGGAGGTTCCGGGCGGCACTGACGACTCCGGCAACCCGGTCGAGCGTCCCGCGGTTCCGTCCGATCATTTCCGCTCGCCTTTCGCCAACGATAAGGCGGCGCGTGCGGCGAACGGCGGCGCCCTACCCCCGGATCAGTCATTGATCGTCAAGGCCCGAGAGCATGGCTCCGATTACGTATTTTCCCTGTTGCAGGGCTACAAGGACGCTCCCCCGGGCGTGAAGGTCGGCGACGGGCAGTATTACAATGAGTATTTCCCGGGCAACCAGTTGGCCATGCCGCCGCCGCTGCATGATGAGGCCGTGACCTACGCCGATGGCACCAAGGCGACCGTCGAGCAGATGTCACGCGACGTTGTGCAGTTCCTGACCTGGACCAGCAACCCGGAGCTGGAACAGCGCAAGCGCATGGGCGTCAAGGTCGTACTATTCCTGACCCTGATGACTGGCCTGACGATCGCCGTGAAGAAGAAGGTCTGGAAGGACGTCCACTAGCCTTCCTTCGATCATCCCGGTCTGATACCCGCCGCGCGGTCCATCTGGTCCGTGCGGCGGTTCTGTTTTTGGGGGTTTCATGGCTGAAGACATCACGCCGGTGATCGGCATCATCGGCGGATCGGGGCTGTACGACATCGCCGGCCTGGAGGACAAAACCTGGCGCCGGGTGGAAACGCCGTGGGGCGAGCCGTCCGACGAACTGCTGTTCGGCACGCTGGACGGCGTGCGTTGCGTGTTCCTGCCGCGGCACGGTCGTGGGCATAGATTGTCGCCGACCCACCTGAACTACCGCGCAAACCTCGACGCGCTGAAGCGGTCCGGGGTCACTGACGTTGTATCGCTTTCAGCGGTCGGCAGCCTGAGGGAAGACATGCCGCCGGGTCACTTCGTCATCGTGGATCAGTTCATTGATCGCAGCTTCGCCCGGGAAAAAAGCTTCTTCGGTGATGGCTGCGTCGCGCACGTCTCGGTCGCCGACCCGGTTTGCCCGCGCATCGGTGACGCGATGGAGGCGCAGGCGCGCCGGCTCGGCATACCCTGCACCCGAGGCGGCACCTACCTGGTGATGGAGGGGCCGCAGTTCTCGACCCGGGCGGAGAGCAACCTGTATCGCTCCTGGGGCTGCAGCGTGATCGGCATGACCAACATGCCGGAGGCCAAGCTCGCCCGGGAGGCCGAGCTTTGCTACGCGACGGCGGCGATGGTCACCGATTACGATTGCTGGCGCGACGGCCACGACGCCGTGACGGTCGAATCCGTCATCCATGTGTTGCAGGAGAACGCCGAGCGCGCCCGTGACTTGGTGCGTGCCCTCGTGCCGGTGCTGGGCGTCCGGCGTGCCCCGTGCCCAGCCGGTTGCGACAGGGCATTGGAACACGCCATCATCACCGCGCCGGACCGGCGTGACCCGGCGCTCATGGCCCGGCTGGACGCAGTGGCCGGCCGTGTGCTCTCCACTTCTCCTGGCTGAACAACGGCCTGGCCAGCAGCGTCACCGGATGCCATCTTGCTGATATGGCTGAGATCATCAACCTGCGACGGGTCCGCAAACGTGCCGAACGGGAAGCTGCATCCCTTGAGGCCGCGGCGGCCCGCGCCAAGCATGGGCAGACCCGCGGGCAACGCGATGCCGCGTCCGCAGCCAAGAACGCGATACGGCGCACCCTGGACCAGGCCAAGCTCGCGCCGTCACTCCGGGACGGCGAACCTTCGGAATGACCCTGCCAGGGTCTCGTAGATCGGCCGTTTGAACGCTACCGCCAGGCCGGGCAATTCCTCCAGCGCCGCCCAACGCCAGGCGTCGAACTCCGGATGCGGGTCCAGGTCCAGGCGAATATCGCTATCCCGGCCAGTGAAGCGCAGTGCGAACCAGCGTTGACGCTGGCCGCGGTAGCGCCCGCCCAACGTACGGCCCAGCAGGTCCGGCGGCAGGTCGTAGGTCAGCCACTCCGGATGCTGGCCCAACACCACGGCGTTGCGTGTGCCGATCTCCTCTTCCAGCTCCCGCAATACCGCGAGTTCCGGGTCCTCATCGTCGTCGATGCCGCCCTGGGGCAGTTGCCAGCCGCCGGCTGCGCCTTCCGCGTTCGGCATGTCCGCCCGCCGGGCCACAAAGACGAGGCCCTGGGCGTTGAACAGGGCGGCGCCGACGTTAGGCCGGTAGGGCAGGGTGGACGGGTCGATCACGGCGCATCCACCTTCTCGCTAGAAACGGCGCTGACCGGCACCAGCACGAACCCGCGTGCTTCCACATCCTGCGCCCAGGCCGCGATCCGCTCCAGCGTAGCCGGGCGCAGCCGTCCAGCCAGGCCGATGGCCGTGCCATGCTCCCGGGCAAGACGCTCCAAGGCCACCAGCCTGCCCTCGATCTCGGCGCGGGCTGGCGGGTCGCCAGCGTCAATCACGACGTCCACGACCGCGCCGTAGGTCCCGGCCGGCAGCGGCTCAACGCCGGGAGCCGGCGGCCTCGGGTCCAAGTACAACAGCCCGCGCCGTGTCGCCTCGGCCAGGACTTGCGGCAGCCCGCCACCCTGTCCCGCGAACCGCTCGCCGCGCAGCCCGTCCGAGGCGCCGGTCAGCCCGACGTAGCCCTGGATACGCGCCATCACCGTTTCCAGCATCGCCTGATTGGCTTCAAGCGAAGCACCTGTCAGCAGGGACAGCCGGCCGGCGTCATCGAGCGGGAAACGCTCCGGTTCCATCGGCACCGAAGCCAACAACTCGTGTCCGGCGGCACGCGCAGCCGCCAACAGGGCATCCTGATTGCGGCCATAGGCCGAAACGGCGAGGGTAACGGGACCAGGCAGGCCAATCGCGGCCCGGCTATCCGCCTCAGCCGCACCAAAACCGGCAAGAACCAATGCAATACGTGGCCGGCCATCACCGGGTGGAGCCGGCCGGGCATAAACTTGCCTGGACATCCTGCCATCGGCGGCGATGCGCGGCAGCATCCCGGGCGGTGTTCCATGGCCCGGTTCAAGCAAAGCCGAGTCAGGATTGGCGATCCGACCATCCCATTCCAACGCCTTGGCTGGCGTGACGGATTGGGATGCAGCGACCGCGGCAGGTGCTGGATGCGGCAACGGACCCAACACCTGCAACGTGACGGCGCCCACAACCGCGAGCGCCAGCATCGCCGCCCAGAACATCAGCAGGGCACGCACGGCGTTGCCCCAAACGCCTACGCTGTCAGACTATCGGGCGGCGCGGGACTGCGTCGCCATGGCGCGCACGACAACCAAAGCCTGTTGCAGTTGGAAATCGGTCTCCGGCTTATTGGCATCAAACGCCGGGAACCCCTCGGGCGGCAGCTTCGGGATCTCCTTGGCTACGGCCGGCAGATCGGTGCGCGGCGGAGCATTCGCCGCCTGTGGCGTGCCGCCCTGGTTCCGCAATGCGCGGTTCAGGTCAGCCTCACGCTCCGGCCCGAAATGCGGCGCCTCCGTCCGGGAAGCCGCGACCTCCACGTCCGGGGAGATGCCCAGGCCCTGAATGCTGCGCCCCGACGGCGTATAGTAACGTGCGGTGGTCAAGCGCATGGCACCGTTGCCCTCCAGCGGCATGACGGTCTGCACCGATCCCTTGCCGAAGCTGCGCGTGCCAACGACAACCGCCCGGCGCTGGTCTTGCAGTGCCCCTGCAACGATCTCGGACGCCGAAGCCGCTCCGCCGTTGATCAGCACCACGAGCGGCAAGCCGTTCGCGATGTCGCCGGGCTTGGCAGTCCAGCGCTGTGCCTCCTCGGGGTGACGCGACCGGGTGGATACGATCTCGCCCTGCTCCAGGAAGTCATCGGACACTGCCACGGCCTGGTCCAGCAAACCGCCGGGGTTGTTGCGCAGATCGAGCACCACGCCACGCAGGTTGCCGCCGGCCTTCTGCCGCAAATCGTTGATCGCCTTGCGTAGGGCGGGGTCAGTCTGCTCGTTGAACGAAGTCAGGCGGACATAGGCGATATCACCCTCAAGGTGCGACTTCGCGACCTGGATCACGATGACTTCGCGCTGCATCGCTACATCGACAGGGGTGTCGATATTCTCGCGCTTGATGGTCAGCTTGATCTGGCTGCCGGGAGGGCCGCGCATCTTGTCCACGGCCTCGTTCAGGGTCAGGCCCTGCACAGTCTGCCCATCAATGGCAGTGATGAGGTCGCCCGTCTTCATCCCGGCGCGGAATGCCGGGGTGTCATCGATTGGGCTAACGACCTTGATCAACCCGTTCTCCGACTGCACCTCAAGCCCTAGTCCGCCGAACTTGCCGCGGGTCTGCACCTGCATGTCGCGGAACGACTTTGCGTTCATGTAGCTGCTGTGCGGGTCCAGCCCGGTCAGCATGCCGTTGATCGCGTTCTCAATCAGCTCGCGATCATTGGTTGGCTCGACATACTCGGCGCGGACGCGCTCGAACACATCGCCAAACAAAGTAAGCAGCCGATACGTTTCCGCCCGGTTGGTGTCGGGGCCGGCCGCAATGGCAGTTGGCCAGCCAAATCCATGCTGCCCGAGCAGCCCAGTGGCCGGACCGGCCACTATACCTGCCGCAAAGGCGGCGCCGAGAAGCAAGCCCGTCCTGGTGTTCATGCCCATAATCCCTTCGCGCCCAATCGCGTTGCGCCTGCTGCCGGCCACCCTGGCCGCCAACGGTGCCCAACCGGGCGCCCTGCATACAATGATAGCGTCAACTAGCTTGAAATAGCTATCCGTGCGCTCGGAGGAAGGGGGCGGGATTAACAGCTTGTCCGTTCCTGCGTAATTCTATGTAAAGTGCCGGCCGTGCCCCGGCCGACCGAGGGTCCCAGGCAGGCATCACGCCGACCGGCTCCCCCGGGCGAACCGCCATGCCGACCGACAGGTCCAGATGGTCGAAGCCCGCCAGCACGAAGTGGTAGCCGCCGCCACAGTCCAGGATCAGCATGGTCCCATAGCTGCGGAACGGCCCGGCGAACGCCGCCCGTCCGCCGCACGGCGCCGTCACGCGCGCCCCAGAGGGTGGGCGCACCGTCATGCCGCTCGATGGCCCGGCGTCGGTCGGGTCGCCCCAGCCCCGCACCACGGCGCCGGCTGCTGGAGGGAACAGCGGGCCGGCAGCCGCCACCAGTCCAGGGCCGGCCGGCCGGGCAAGGACCTGCTGGCGGCGGCGGGCTTCGGCCGCCTCGGCATCCTGCCGGGCGTGTTCGGCTCGCGCGGCGTCGTCGCGTGCCCGCGCCTCGGCCCGTTCGCGCTCGGCATCCATTGTCGCCAGGGCCGCACGCAGACTGTCCGCCCGGGCGGCCTCTGCCGCGGCGCGACGGGCCTGCTCGGCGGCAGCATCTTCCATATGGAGCCTGCTGGCCCGGGCCAGGTCCAACTGCCGGTCGAGATCGACGGATTGCCGGGCCTGGACAGCCTGCGCCGCATGCAGCCGGTCCAGGGCGGCAGCGGCGTCCCGGGCAGCATCGCGCGCCAACGCCGCCTCAGCCCGCAGGCCGGCAGCCTCCTGTTCCAGGCGCCGAGCCAGGCCGCGCAGCACGGCCAACCCTTCGAGGGCCTTGTCAGGCGGTGCCGGGACCGAAAGCAGCGTTTCCGAGGGATACAGCGCCAAGCGCTGCATGAGCGGCAGCAGCGGAGCCAAGGCATGGGACCGCTCGGCCACCCGCGCCTCCGCGTCGCGCGCCCTTGCCGAAGCGGACTCGACATCCGAAGAGAGTGCCGCCGCCGTCGTTTCCGTAACGCGCAGCCCGGCCGCGGCGGCGATGCGAGCCTCAGCCAGCCGCCGCTCCTCCGCCTGCGTGGCCCGTAGGCTAGCCGGCGAGTCCGCAGCACCGACGGGCAGCGCGGGCGCCGGGCCGGGCTTCCGCCCCGCACCCGTCAGCACAATCGCCAGCAGCAGCAGCCTAGCGCTGGACGGGCGCCGCATCGTTCGGACGATGCAGCAGGGAGCGGCCGGTCATCCCCGGCGGCTGAGCCAGGCCCATCAGGTCCAGCAAGGTCGGCGCAAGGTCCGCCAGCCGGCCGTCGTCCAGCCGGGCCTCCCCGCCCTTCAGCCGCGCCTGCAGCATCACCGGGACCGGGTTGGTGGTATGGGCGGTATGCGGGCCGCCGGTCGCGGGGTCGCGCATCATCTCGCAGTTGCCGTGGTCGGCTGCCACCAGCAGGGCGCCGCCGGCCTCCTCGATGGCGTCGGCGATGCGGCCCAGCCCGGCATCCACCGTTTCCACGGCGCGCACCGCCGCCGGCAGGTTGCCGGAGTGTCCGACCATGTCGGGATTGGCATAGTTGAGCACGATCAGGTCATAAGTGCCGCCGCCGATGGCCGCCACGGCGCGGTCGGTCAGCTCCGGCGCCGACATTTCCGGCTGCAGGTCATAGGTGGCGACCTTGGGCGAGGGGATCATGATGCGGTCCTCGCCGGGCAGGGCGACTTCCCGGCCGCCATTCATGAAGTAGGTGACGTGCGGATACTTCTCGGTCTCCGCCATGCGGAGCTGCCGGCGCCCGGCGGCGGCCACCACGTCCCCCAGCAGGCCGTCCATGTGCTGCGGCGGGAACACCTCCCGCATCAAGGGCGCCAGCGCATCGCTGTAGCGGGTCAGGCCAACCGCGCCAGCCAGTTGGACCCTGCGCGGCCGGGCGAAGCCGGCGAACCCCGGGTCCAGGATCGCGCCCAGCAGCTCCCGCACCCGGTCGGCACGGAAGTTGAAGCACAGCAGGCCGTCCCCGTCCGCCATGCCGTCATAGCCGGCGATGGCGGCAGGCAGCACGAACTCGTCCGTGATGTCGCGGCTATAAGCGTCGTCCATCGCGCTCGCCGCATCGGCAAAGGCCGCACCCCGGCCCTCGGTGATCGCGAGGTAGGCGCGCTCCACCCGGTCCCAGCGGTTGTCGCGGTCCATGGCGTAGTAGCGCCCGCAGACTGTCGCGACCCGTACCCCGTCCGGCAGCGATGCCTGCAGGCGCGCCAGGTCCTCCCCCCCGGAGGTCGGCGCGGTGTCGCGCCCGTCCATGAAGGCGTGCAGCCGGACCGGGATGCGCGCGTCGGCCAGGATTCGCGCCAACGCTAGGGCGTGGTCCTGATGGGCGTGGACGCCACCGGGCGACACCAGCCCCAACAGGTGACAAGCGCCGCCGGTGCGGCGCAGCGCCTGGATCAGGCCGGTGATGACCGGGTTTTGCGCCAGGCTGCCGTCCTCGATGGCCAGGCCGATGCGCGGCAGCTCCTGCATCACCACGCGGCCGGCGCCGATGTTCAGGTGCCCGACCTCCGAGTTGCCCATCTGCCCCGGCGGCAGCCCGACATCCAGGCCGGACGTGCGAATGAAGGCGTTCGGCCCCGCCATCAGCCGGTCGAATGTGGGGGTGTCCGCCTGCTCCACGGCATTGTCGGCCACGTCTTCGCGCCAGCCCCAACCGTCGAGGATCACCAGCATAACCGGGCGGGGTGGGGTGGCAGGCATGGTAGCGTCCTCTGGTGGGCGATGTGCCCCGGTATGGCGGGGAGCGGCAGGCGCGGCAAGCCGCCAGATCAAGGCCGGCCCGCCCGGTGGTACGGATGCCCCGATAGGATTGACTGCGCGCGGAACAATTGCTCGGCCAGCATCACGCGCACCAGCATGTGCGGCCACGTCATCGGACCCAGGGACAGCAGATGGTCTGCGCGCGAAAGGACGGCCGCGTCCAGCCCTTCCGCACCGCCGATCAGGAAGCACACGGGCCGCGACAGGCCCAGCCACCGTTCCAGCAGCTGCGCCAGCCCGTCGCTGCCCGGGGCAGTGCCGCCCAGGTCGAGCGCCACCGCCCATCCGTCCCGCGGCAGGGCTGCCAGCAGGGCAGCGCCTTCGCGCCGCTTGGCCTCAGCCGGGGCGCCGCCACCCTCCGCGACCTCCGTCACCGCGAGGCGCGGGCGCATCCGGGCGCCATAGCGGGCGAACAGTTCCTGCTCCGGCCCGGCGCGCAGGCGGCCAACGGCAATCAGGTGCATGGCGAGGAGGCGGCCGGGCTTGCAACCCGGGCGGGGACGTGCGCGATGTTGCGGGTATGACCGACTTGCAACGATGGATGCTTTGCCTTGCGATGCCCTGTCTCGCGGCCGCGGCACCCCCCGCAAAGCCCGACCCAGGCGTCCCCGTCGTCTTGCAGTCCCGGCCCGGCACGCCGCTCGACGCCGCGGCCCGCAACCTCATGGCCCAGGACCTGCACGACTCCGCACGGTCGGGCGAACGGCCGTTGGTGCTGACCGGAACCGCGAAGCTTGGCGCGGCGTCGGACCGTCCGGCGCTGTTCGTGCAGTTGCAGTCGCCGCGCGAATGCGGCTCGGCCGGATGCAGCACGGTCGTTTATGCCTGGAGCGGCGGGCGGTATCAGCGTGTGCTGGACGGAGCGACCGGGCGCATGACGGTCGCCGCCACCCGGCACCACGGCATGGCGGACCTGATTGCCGACAAGGAAGAATATATCTGGAACGGCAGCGGCTACATCAGCAGCGACCCCGCGCCGAACATTGACCTCCGGCCGCGCCGGCGCCCGCATCCCCACCGGAACCGGCCGTCCAGTTAGCCCATCCGCACGGCAGCGCTGGCCGCTACGGAGATACGGGACGCCGCTACTCCGCGTCGGGCGCCTCGGTCAGCTCGTCCAGTTCGGCGCCCCACATCCGCTCCAGCCCATACAGCGTACGCGCTTCCGGCTTGAACAGGTGGATGACGATATCGCCGGCATCTATCAGCACCCAGTCGGAGCTGCCGGCACCCTCGACCTGGATGCGCTTGATGCCGATCTCCTCAAGCTTCTCCTCCAGGTGGATCGCCATGGCGCTGATCTGGCGGTCGGCCAGGCCGGTGGCGATCACCATGCGGTCGGTGAAGGCGGCGCGCCCTTCCAGGTCGAGCGTCACCACGTCCTCGGCCTTGTCGGCCTCCAGGCTTTCGACAATCACGGACTGCATCTGGTCCAGCCGCACGCGATACTCCGGCAGCACTGGGGCGGTCTTCGGCTTGCGGACACGCGGGCCGGCGGCCGCGGCCTTCTTGCGGGGCGTGCCCGGCACCTTCGCGGCCTCGGCCAGCTCCGGGGCTGGCTGCGGCGGGCGGCGCTTCGCGGTGGGGTCGGCGGGTTTCCTGGCTATGTCCATGCTCCTGTGCGGGACCGTGCCGGGGCTATAGCACCTTTCGCGGCGGGATGTGACCCGGTGCGTGACGGAGGCCATGCCGACTCCGGCGACACGCCGCGCCCGGCCCGCAAGGCCGTGGCAGAGGCCGGATTCTGCCGCGCCGGAAGGAAGGTCCAGGCCGGCGGCCTGCTGCCGGCCAGCACCGGCGCGGTCCGGGCGGGATGCAGGGAACGACGGAGGCGCTGGGCGGCCATGCTGGCCAGGGCGCGGGCATTGTAAGTCGGGCGCGGCATGACCGCGAAGGGCATCGTCCCCGCGATCCCGGTCCAGCGCTGCCAGCGCGGCAACTGCACCAGGTTGTCCGCGCCCATGATCCAGACGAACTCCACATGCGGAAACAGCCGGCGCAACCGGCGCAGGGTGTCATAGGTATAACGCGTGTGCAGCCGCGCCTCGATGTCGGTCGCAATGACCCGGCGCCCGTCCGCCAGGCGCCGGGCGCTGGCCAGGCGGTCCGCAAGCGTCGCCATCCCATGTGCCGCCTTCAGCGGGTTGCCCGGCGACACCAGCAGCCAAACCTGGTCCAGCCGCAGCCGTCGCCGGGCCAGGCGGGCGATGTGCAGGTGGCCCTCATGCGCCGGGTTGAACGAGCCGCCGAGCAGGCCCACCCGGGTGCGGCGCCGGTCGCCCCACCTTGGCACCGGGTCCGGCTGGATCAGGCGCGCACCTGACCGGTTCCGGTGACGATGTAGCGGTATGTCGTCAACTGCTCGACCCCCACGGGGCCGCGGGCGTGGATGCGCCCGGTGGCGATGCCGATCTCGGCGCCGAAGCCGAACTCCCCGCCGTCGCAGAACTGGGTGGACGCATTCCACAGCGCCACGGCGCTGCCGACACCGCGCAGGAAGGCGTCCGCAGCGTCCGGGTCCTCGGTGATGATCGCCTCGGTATGCTCGCTGCCGAAGCGGGCAATGTGGGCGAGGGCGCCAGGGACACCGTCAACGACGGCGACCGACAGCACGGCATCCAGCCATTCCGTGGCAAAGTCCTGCTCGGTCGCAGCAGGCAGGTCCGGCAGGATGGCGCGGGCGCGGGCATCGGCGCGGAACGTGCAGTCCAGTGCAACCAGGTCGCCCACCAGCAGGGGCAGCAGGGCAGGGGCGCAGGCGGCATCTATCAGCAGCGTCTCGGTTGCGCCGCACACGCCGGTGCGGCGCATCTTGGCGTTGGCGAGGATCGAACGGGCCATCGCCGGATCGGCGGCGGCGTGCACGTAGGTGTGGCACAGGCCCTCGGCATGGGCGAGCACGGGCACGCGGGCGTCACGCTGCACCCGCTCGACCAGCGAGCGTCCGCCGCGCGGGATCACCAGGTCCAGCAGCCCGGAGCCGCCCAGCATGGCGGCGACGTAGCCTCGGTCGGTGCCGGGCGCCATCTGCACGGCATCGGCCGGCAGGCCGGCATCCGCCAGGCCCGCGGTGATGGCGGCGTGGATGGCTCGGGCGGAATGCTGGCTGTCCGAGCCGCCCCGCAGCAGGACGGCGTTGCCGGACTTCACGCACAGTCCGGCGGCGTCGGCGCCGACATTGGGCCGGGATTCATAGATCATGCCGATCACGCCGAGGGGCTGCGGGATGCGCCGGATGCGCAGGCCATTGGGCCGGGTCCAGTCCGCGAGGGTGCGGGCCAGCGGGTCGGGCAGGGCTGCGATGCTGTCCAGGCCATCGGCCATCGCCTCCACTCGCGCCGGAGTCAGCGCCAGGCGGTCGCGGAAGGCCGGGGTGCCCTGGTGTGCGTGAAGGTCGGCCTCATTGGCCTGCAGCACCGCCGGAGCCTGGACGCGCAGCCGTGCGGCGGCGGCGCGCAGGCCGGCTGCGCGCTGGAGGTCCGGTGTGTTGGCCAGGATGGCACTGGCCACCCGGGCGCGGCGGCCTGCGTCGTGGAGCCAACTGGTGGCAGCATCGATGATCTGGTTCATGGCGCGACGATCTTGCCGGGGCCGGAGCGGCTGCG
>CAXTCI010000015.1:41070-43825 GCA_964242325.1 uncultured Acetobacteraceae bacterium | reverse complement strand
CTGGTGGCCGGGCTGGCGCGGGCCTGCCTGCGCCGCGGCCTGCGTGTCCGCCCGTTCAAGCCGCAGAACATGAGCAACAACGCCGCAGTGACCCCGGACGGCGGCGAGATCGGCCGCGCCCAGGCGTTGCAGGCCCGCGCCGCCGGGGTGCCGCCGTCGGTCCACATGAACCCCGTGCTGCTGAAGCCGCAGAGCGAAACCGGCTCGCAAGTGATCGTGCAGGGCCGCATCCACGCCACCGCCCGCGCCCGCGAGTATCAGGCCATGAAGCCCGGCCTGATGCCGCATGTGCTGGACAGCTTCGCCCGGATGCAGGGCGAGGCCGACATCGTGCTCGTGGAGGGCGCCGGCAGCGCGTCCGAGGTCAACCTGCGTGCCGGCGACATCGCCAACATGGGCTTCGCCTGCGCCACGGGAACGCCGGTCGTGGTGATCGGCGACATAGACCGCGGCGGCGTCATCGCCAGCCTGGTTGGCACCCATGCCGTCCTGGACCCGGCGGATGCCGCCACCGTGCGCGGCTTCATCGTCAACCGGATGCGCGGCGACCTCACGCTGTTCGACGCGGGGATGGCACTGATCGCCGCCCGCACCGGCTGGGCGCCGTTGGGCCTGGTGCCGCACTTCCCCGGCGCCGCGCAGCTGCCGGCGGAGGACGCGGCAGATTTGGGCCAAGCGCCGCACCGGCCTGGCGCCACGCTGCGCATCGCCGTCCCCGTGCTGCCGAGAATCAGCAACTTCGACGACCTCGACCCGCTGCTGGCCGAGCCTGGAGTCCAGGTGCTGATGGTGCAGCCGGGCCAGCCGCTGCCGGTGTGCGAGCTGGTGCTGCTGCCCGGCTCCAAGGCGACGGTCGCCGACCTGCTGGCCTTCCGCGCCGCCGGCTGGGACGGCGACCTGGTGGCGCATCGGCGCCGGGGCGGGCGGGTGTTAGGCGTGTGCGGCGGCTACCAGATGCTCGGCACGCGGATCGAGGACCCCGGCGGGATCGAAGGGCCGGCGGGCGCGGTGCCGGGCCTGGCATTACTGGACGTGGCTACGGTGCTGACCGGGGAAAAGCGCCTGTCGGACGCCGCCGGAACCGCCTGCGCCGATGGTGTGCCGTTCCGCGGCTATGAAATGCACATCGGCTGCACGTCTGGCCCCGCAGCGTCGGCGCCGCTGCTGCGCCACGCGGACGGGCGGCCCGATGGGGCGTGCAGCGGAGATGGGCTGGTGCAGGGCACCTACGTGCACGGCCTGTTCACGGATGATGCCCAACGCGGCGCATGGCTGCGCCGCCTGGGCGCCGAGCCCGCCGGGCATAGCCATGAGGCGTCGGTTGAGGCGGCGTTGGACGCCCTAGCCGCGCATCTGGAGACATACGTGGATGTGGACCGCCTGCTCAGCCTCGCACGCTGACGGCGGCCCATAGCAGCAGGACGGCGCCAACCTGCATCGCGCAGGCCGTGCGATACAGCGCCAGGGCGCGGCGCAGGTCGTCGAGGGTCGCCTCCGCCTGGCCATCGCCCATCCAGGCGTCGGCGACGGTCACCGTGCCGTAGGTGCGCGGCCCGGCCAGCCGCAAGCCGAGCGCCCCGGCCATCGCCGCCTCCGGCCAGCCGGCGTTGGGGGAACGGTGCTGCCGCGCATCGCGCCTGACCGCTCGCAGCGCTGCGCCCGGCGAGGCGTCCCGATGCACCGCGGCGGCCAGCACGAGCCAGAAGACGGACAGGCGGGACGCCGGCAGGTTCACCAGGTCGTCCAGCCGCGCTGCCGCCCAGCCGAAGGCGCGGTGCCGGGGCGTCAGGTGCCCGATCATGCTGTCGGCGGTGTTGATCGCCTTGTAGGCCGCCATGCCCGGCAGGCCAGCCACCAGGCCCCACACGGCTGGCGCGACGACGCCGTCGGAGAAGTTTTCGGCCAGGCTTTCGATGGCGGCGCGGAGCACGGCGGGCTCGTCCAGCGTGTCGGGGTTGCGGCCGACAATGTGGGCGACGGCGCGACGTCCGGCAGGCAGTCCACCATCGCGCAGCGCGTCCCCGACCGCGGCGACGTAGGCATATAGACTGCGCTGGGCCGGCAACGTGGCGGCAAGGACGACGAGCAGCGGCCAGGGTAGGAGACCCTGCAGCGCCCATGCCGGTCCGGCGCTGGCGGCAAGCAGGATGGCGACGGCCAGCGCCCCGCGGCTGCGCCGGTCGGCCGGTGGCAGGCCGTCCTGGTTCAGGGTGCGGTCCAGCCAGCCGATCAGCGCGCCGGCCCAGACCACGGGATGGCGTATGGCGCGGAACAGCGGGCCGGGGTATCCGGCTGCGGCCTCCAGCAGCAGCGCCGCCGCGACCAGGCCGGGGAACGAGATGGAGTCAGGCATCGCCGCAAGGTTACACCATCACGGACCCGGGGACGCTCCCGGGATCGAGCATGGCGGACGCCTGCTCGCGGCGCGGCGGCGGTTCCCGGATGCGCCGCAACCGTTCCTGGATTTGTCCACCGGCATAAACCCGGTGCCCTACCCGGTGCCGCCGCTGCCCCCCGAAGCGTTCACCCGGCTGCCAGAGCCGGAAGCGCTGGACGCGCTGCAAGCGGCAGCCGCGGTGGCCTATGGCGTGGCTGACCCGGCAATGGTGGTGGCCGCGCCGGGGACGCAGGCGCTTATCAGCCTGCTGCCGCTGCTGCTACCGCAGCGGAGGGTTACGGTGCTAGGGCCAACCTACGCCGAGCACGCGGCGGCCTGGCACAACGCCGGCGCCGAGGTGCGCCTGCTCCCTCTCCC
>CAXTCI010000015.1:10074-40970 GCA_964242325.1 uncultured Acetobacteraceae bacterium | reverse complement strand
AGCACGCGGCGGCCTGGCACAACGCCGGCGCCGAGGTGCGCCTGCTCCCTCTCCCTCCAGGAGAGGGTTGGGGTGAGGGGGTCTTGGCTGCGGAGCGGGGTGCTGAAGGTGCTGCATGGACGCGGTCATCTATGGGACAGCACGGCGCCTCAAGACCCCCTCACCCCAACCCTCTCCCGGAGGAAGAGGGAGAAGGCGTCGTCCTCTGCAATCCCAACAACCCTGACGGCCGGCGCATCGCCAGCCGGGACCTCCTGGACCTTGTTGGACGGCATCCGCTACTCGTCGTGGACGAGGCGTTTGCCGATTTCGAGCTGCAGGACAGCCTGGCGCCGCACTTCCCGTTGCCTGGCGTCGTCGTGCTGCGCTCATTTGGAAAGGCTTACGGGCTGGCCGGCCTGCGGCTTGGCTTTGCGCTCGCCGAGCCGGCGTTGGCCGGGCGCATCCGGGCGACCCTTGGGCCTTGGGCCGTCAGTGGCCCGGCGCTGCACGTCGGCGCCGCCGCCCTGGCGGACACGGCCTGGCGGGACCATGCCGGACGGCGGCTGTTCGCGGATGCCGCGGCATTGGACGGCTTGCTGCGCCGCTCCGGAATGGCCGTCGTCGGCGGCACCGTGCTGTTCCGCCTTGCGGATACGCAGGACGCCGCGGAGTGGGCCAGCAGGCTGGGCCGGGCCGGCATTCTGGTCCGCAGCTTCGCCGACGCGCCGACGCGGCTGCGCTTCGGTCTGCCCGGTGCCGCTGCCGATTGGGACCGGCTGGCGTCGGCCCTGGGCGGCTCACGCTAAACCTCAATCGGCGCCGATGCCGGCGCGCAAGTCATCGCCGGGCAACGTTAAACCAAAGCAACAGGCGGTTGCAGCCGGAGGCACGTTTTGCAGAAGTCGCCTATCCATCAACGGGATCGTCCATATTTCCGGGCACCGGATGCCTAGGGACCGCACTGTTGAAGGACTTGCCGCGGCACAGCGCGGTGGACAGCTATTGTCGGCGCGAGCGGAGAGGCGCCGCTACTCTGGCTTGGTCGTTAGGCGGGCGCGGGTGCGCCAGATGGCGGCCGCCGGGCCAATCTCGGCCCGGCGGCTTGAGAAAGACTGCGTCTTAGGTGCGCTTGAAGCGCCGGAAAAGACCGGTGCCGGCCAGGCCGACGCCGAGGATGGCAAGCGACAGCGGCTCGGGCACGAAGGTGGCCGTCAGCGTGCCTTCAACGCGAAGCCCGGTCGGATTACTGTCGATGTTACTACCATCACTGCTATAGTTCTGCACAATGAAGTCGATTGTGTTAATTCCACTTGTGAAGCCGCTGTCGACCAAAAAGCTGGTGAAAGCACCGAAGCCGTTGAGCGTCGTCAGGCCAGCGGAAACTCCGTTGAGCACAATGTCAGCACCGCCATTGTCGGCCGCCCACAGGCCGCTCAGTTGGGCAGTGCCGGCGTCGAACCCGGTCAGGTCGAACGTCGTCCGGTAGTCGTACGTGCCGGGAAGGGCACTCAAATCAGTGTTCGGGTTCGGGCCGATCCAGGTGGACATGCTGTCGTCGGCGAGCCACGGCGGGATCGGGTAGCCGTTGCCCGACGTCGCCACGCGCACACCGGGAGTGCTGCCGTCCGGGGTCGAGATGAGCGCGTAGTGGGTGTCGGTGGCGCCATTCGTCAGCACCGCGTCCGTGTTGTCCACGCCGGTGCTGTAGAAGCTGCTGACCGGAATGGCCTTGGCGTCGGTAGTGGTCAGAAACGCCAGCGCCGCTACGGCGACAGCTGTCAGAGTAAGACGCGCAGTCATGTCCTGGTTCCAATCTCGTGCAAGTTGACCATTGATAGTCATGCAACCCATTGCAACACCTGTGCCATACAGGAAAATCAATTACTTGCTTTGATTGGTGGAGTAGAGTGTAAATATCCCGTTACATTCCAACAATGTTTGTTTTTGTTGCAATCCTGACCAAAAATAACAGGTCTATACTTGAAGTTTACAATTCGACGTTCGATGACCACCCAGAAACAGCAACCGAGGATAATGCACCTTGCGTGCGGGCTAGCTGCCTTTGCCTGATTCCAGGGATGGGCGTGGCGGCTTGGACCTATCTGGCAGGCTTGCGAAGACATGTCCCGATGGTGGCGAAGGCAGGCGAGTCCGTGCCGGCCGTGGCGCGGTGGTTCGCGATGGGCTGCCCAGCAACGCAGAGCTGGACACGTGCGCTCTGCCAAGTAAGGCGGCGCAAGCCGGGCCAGGTGGGCGATCGCCGCAGTCCGCCAAACTGCGGCGCCAGGCCACGGCAGGGAGCGCCCCGGCTCCCCGTCCTACATGGAAGAGAAGTGGGGCCGCTCAGTACTTCTGCAGCACGTAAGTCCCCGGCGCATCCTCCATCGGCGGATGCGCGTTGCTGCCCAACGGCGGCAGCGCTGCCATCTCGCCGGACCGCTGGGACAGCCACGCCGTCCAGTCCGACCACCAGCTCCCGTTGTGCTTCTTCGTCGCGGCACGCCAGGCCTCCGCCGTCGGGAACCGCTCGCCGGGCTCCGTCGTCCAGTAGATGCCCTTGCCACCCGGCGGGTTGATGATCCCCGCGATGTGGCCGCTGCTGGCGAGGACATAGCGCACGTCGCCCCCCAGGAGTTGCGTGACCCGCCAGGCCGCATCCCATGGCACGATGTGGTCCTTCTCCGCCCCCACGGCGAAGGCGTCGAGCGTCACCCGGCCGAGGTCCAGATGCTCGCCCTTCAGCTCGACCTTCCCCGGGTGCATCAGGTTGTTCTCGTTGTAGGTGTTCCGGAGATACCAGCTATGGGCCGCCCGCGTCATGCGGGTGCCGTCGCTGTTCCAATACAGCAGGTCGAAGGCCGGCGGCTTCTGGCCCATCAGGTAGTTGTTGACGACGTTGGACCAGATCAGGTCGTTGGAGCGGAGCAGGTTGAACATGTTGGACATGCTGCGGCTGTCGAGATAGCCGCGTTCCATCATCTGCTGCTCGACCAAGTCAACCGCCGGGTCGTCCATGAACACCGCGGTGTCGCCGACGCGGGTGAAGTCCTGCAAGGACACCATGAAGGTGGCGGAGTTGAAGCGGGTGTCGCCCTTGTTGGCGAGGTAGGCCAGGGTCATCGCCAGCAACGTGCCGCCGATGCAGTATCCCATGACGTTGACGGTCTCGCTGCCGGTGATCTCCCGGACCACGTCGCTGGCCTCCAGCGGGCCGAAGTCCATGTAGTTCTCGATGTTGATGCCGTCCATGCTCTCGTCCGGGTTGCGCCAGGACACCATGAACACGGTGAAGCCCTCGCGGACCAGGTGGGCGACCATGCTGTTTTTGGGCTGCAGGTCGAGGATGTAATACTTGTTGATCCACGGCGGCAGGATCAGCAGCGGGGTGGCGTGGACCTGTTCCGTGCTGGGCGAGTACTGGATCAGCTCGATCAGCTTGTTGCGATGAACGACCTTGCCCGGCGACATCGCCAGGTTGCGGCCAGGCGCGAAGGCGGTCTCGTCCACCATGCTCAGCCGTCCCTCCTTCAGGTCGGCCATCAGGTTCTGCAATCCCGATGCGACGCTGGCGCCGCCGGTTTCCACGGCCCGGCGCAGGGCGACTGGGTTGCTGACCAGCATCAGCGCGGGGCTCATGGCGTCCACGAACTGGCGCAGGTGGAATTGCAGGCGCTGGCGCTCGGCGGGTTCGAGGTCGTCTGCCTCGCCCTGGTGCAGCAGCCAGTCGGAGGCCAGCAGGTAGGCGTCCTTGAGCGTGCGGAAGGCGGGGTTGGTATGCCAATCGGGCGCGGCAAAGCGCTTGTCGGCGTCCTTGGGCACGGCGGGCGCCGGGGCGGCGCCGCCCATCCAGGCACGCGTCGCCTCGGTCCAGGCGTCGGCAGCGGCGCGCAGAATGGAGGCGTTCATCTCCACGGCGGCCTTGGCGAGGGTGCCGGGATTGCGCAGTGCGCGCAGCCAAACCGTCCTGAGCGACGCGGACACGGCGGCCCAGTCCACGGGAACCACGTCCCGCAGCGGGTTGGCATTCCACATCTGGTCTATTTGCCGCAGGGTGGCGTCATCCGCGACCGCCTTGCGTATCTGGGCCAGGTTGTCGGACATCACCGAGCCCGCCATTGCGTCCCAGTTGCCGGCCACCGGCCCCATCATGGCCTGGGTCTGGCTGGACGCCTTCTCCATCCAACTGGACCACAGTCCGAGCACCGCGTCGGGCGACAGGGCGGGGGTCATGCCGGCGTCCGAGGCCGGGGTTTTC
Source organism: uncultured Acetobacteraceae bacterium (assembly GCA_964242325.1). Lineage (GTDB taxonomy): Bacteria > Pseudomonadota > Alphaproteobacteria > Acetobacterales > Acetobacteraceae > DASWOJ01. The sequence goes on along the minus strand of CAXTCI010000015.1, from coordinate 36,733 downwards.
GTGGCGTCGCTCATGAGGGCGTCCTCCTGGTAGCGCTGGCTGGCGCGTTGCGCCGGCTGATATATCGTCTGGCGGGACGTGCCCGCCTCCAACCTTGTCGTCCCAGGAACCGCAACGACTTCGCGGTTCCCGCCGCCGCCGGCATCCGGTGCCGGGCCTGCGGTTCCTGGGTTGCCACGCCGCGACCGGCTCGCGATGACGAGCCGGCGAACACCGGCGCACCTGGCGTCAGGCGGCGCGCGCTTGCAGGTCCGGGTGGATCGCGAACCCGGCCTCCGTCTTGGCACGTATCTCATCCACCGTGACGCCAGGCGCCAGGTCCGCAAGGACCAGGCCGCCGCCGGCGGGCAGCACGTCGAACACGCAGAGATCGGTGACGATCAGGTTGACCACGCCCTTGCCGGTCAGCGGCAGGTTGCACTGCTTGAGGATCTTCGGCTCGCCCTTGGCGGTGTGCTCCATCAGCACGACGACGCGCGGCACGCCGGCCACCAGGTCCATCGCACCGCCCATGCCCTTCACCATCTTGCCGGGCACCATCCAGTTCGCGAGGTCGCCGTTCTCCGCCACCTGCAGGCCACCCAGGATGGAGATCGCGATATGCCCGCCACGCACCATCGCGAACGATGCGGCGCTGTCGAAGAACGAGGTGGTCGGCAGCTTGGTGACGGTCTGCTTGCCGGCGTTGATCAGGTCCGGGTCCTCCTCCCCCTCGTAGGGAAAGGCGCCGATGCCCAGCATCCCGTTCTCGCTGTGCAGCTGCACGTTGATACCGGCGGGGATAAAGTTGGCAACCAGGGTCGGGATGCCGATCCCCAGGTTCACGTACATGCCGTCGCGCAGCTCTCGCGCCGCGCGGGCGGCCATCTCGTCGCGGGTCCAGGCCATCTTTATGCCTCCTGCAGGTGCTTGCGGGTGGTGCGCTGCTCGATGCGCTTCTCGGCGCCGGGCACGGGGACGAGGCGCTGCACGAAGATGCCCGGCGTCACGATGTGGTCGCCGTCCAGCTCGCCGGCCGGCACCAGCTCCTCGACCTGCGCCACAGTCAGGTGGGCGGCGGTGGCCATGATCGGGTTGAAGTTGCGCGCCGTCATCCGATAGACCAGGTTGCCCTCGGTGTCGCCGCGCCAGGCGTGGACGATGGCGAGGTCGGCGAACAGGCCGCGCTCCATGATGTATGGCTTGCCGTCGAACACCTGTTCCGGCTTGCCCTCGGCGATGGCGGTGCCAACGCCGGTGCGGGTGAAGAACGCCGGGATGCCGGCGCCGCCGGCGCGGATGCGCTCGGCCAGGGTACCCTGCGGGTTGAACTCGATCTCCAGCTCGCTTGCGAGATACTGGCGCATGAACTCCTTGTTCTCGCCGACATAGGAGGAGATCATCTTGCGGACCTGGCGGGTTTCCAGCAGCAGGCCCAGCCCGGCGCCGTCCACACCGGCATTGTTGCTGATGATGGTCAGGTCCTTGACGCCGCTGTCGCGGATGGCGGCAATCAGCACGCCAGGGATGCCGCACAGGCCGAAGCCGCCGGACATGATGGTCATGCCGTCCCGCAGCGCGCCTGCGAGTGCCGCCGCTGCGTCGGGGTATACTTTACTGACTGCCATGCCGTTCTCCTTCTCGCCGAGGTGGGGCAAGGAAACGCCAGGCATCCGACCCGCGCAAGCTGCTGCGCCGGCCGTTCCTTCCCCCCACTCGGTGGACCTTGCCCGCCTGGGCGGCCCGTTCTTGATGGTTGATGCTGATGCTAGCACGGCCCATAGCGCCGCGCACCGGCCGCGGCAAGCATGGAGGACCCGCCATGCTCACGCTGCTTCCGCTTCCTTGCCGCCGTCCGCCGCCGTGAGCAAGTGCAGCACGGCGTCCACAAGCATCGCCCTGTGACGCGCACGCACGGCCGGGTCCAACAGGTCGCAGCCGAACAGCACCCCGAAGCTGTGCCGGTTCGACACCCTGAAGAAGCAAACGGCGCTGATCAGCATATGGACATCGGTCGGCTCGACGTTGGGCCGGAACACGCCCTCCCGCTTGCCGCGGTCCAGCACCTGGGCCAGCGTTGCGATCACCGGGCTGTTCACCGCCTGGATCGTTTGGGACGCTGCGATGTGCCTGCCGTTGTGGATGTTCTCGATGGACACCAGGCGGATGAACTCCGGGTGCGCTTCCTCGTAGTCGAACGTGAACTCGATCAGCCGGCGTATCGCCTCCAAGGGCGGCAGACGGTCCAGGCCAAGCTCCTGCTCGACCCGGCGGATGTCGGCGTAGGCCGCTTCCAGCACGGCCAGATACAGCCCCTCCTTGCTGCCGAAGTAGTAGTAGATCATGCGCTTCGCGGCGCCGGTCCGGGCGGCGATGGCGTCCACACGGGCGCCACTCAGGCCGTGAGCCGCGAACTCGTCCCGCGCGGCCGCCAGGATGGCCTGCCGCGTCCGTTCTGGATTAGGTCGCCGCTTGGCATCAGCGGCTTCAGTGCTGTCGCTAGCCATTCCACCACCTCCAATGCCGGACGGAGATACACGGCGGGCACGCCATGGTTCTTCACCATTGACATGGATTAACCGGTTAGTCCATAGAGCCGGTCCATTGCGGCAGGTTTAGGCGGGATCACACTGCCGTCGCGGAACACCGCCTTGGGGAAACGCACGGGATGGAACACGCTGACTGCATTCTGGCCGAACCCGGCTCAAGCTGCTTGGCTGGGCGCCATGCGGGAGCGGCGCCATGAGCCGGCAGTCCTTCCTCGCCGGCCTGATCGGGTCCGGCATCGGCGCATCGCGTACGCCGCCGATGCACGAGCGTGAAGGCGACGAGCAGGGCCTCCGCTATACCTATCAGAACATCAATCTCGACCGGCTCGGGCTTGGCGCCGACGCCTTGCCGGACCTGCTGCTGGCGGCGGAGCGGATGGGTTTTGCCGGGTTGAACATCACCCATCCCTGCAAGCAGGCCGTGGTGCCGCTGCTGGACGAGCTGTCGCCGGACGCACAGGCGTTGGGCGCCGTGAACACCGTGGTGCTGCGCGACGGCCGGCGACGGGGGGAGAACACGGACTGGTGGGGCTTCGCCGAGGCGTTCCGCCGCAACATGGCGGACGCTCCACGGGACCGCGTGGTGCAGCTTGGCGCGGGCGGAGCCGGAGCTGCGGTGGCCCATGCGCTGCTGACGCTCGGCGTGGGACGGTTGGTCATCAGCGACGTGGACGCGGGCCGCGCCGCCAGCCTCGCCGACAGCCTGTGCGCCCGGTTCGGCGGGGACCGTGCGGCGGCGTGCACGGACCTGCCGGCGGCGATGGCGGCGGCGGACGGGCTGGTGCATTGCACGCCCACCGGCATGGCCGCCCATCCCGGCCTACCCCTGCCGGCGGCCCTGCTGCGCCGGGAGCTGTGGGTTGCGGACATCGTTTACTTCCCGCTGGAAACCGAGCTGCTGCGGACCGCCCGCGCCCTGGGCTGCCGCACGCTGGACGGCGGCAGCATGGCGGTGTTCCAGGCAGTGGAAGCTTTTCGTCTTATCACCGGCGTCACGCCCGACCCGGAACGCATGTTGCGCCACTTCGCCGAGCTGGGAAGCGCCGCCAGCGCCTGACCACAAAGCGCCACGTGACCAGCACGACGAACTGCCCGGCGCAGCCCTGGCCGTCTCCCATCGCCAGGACTACGCTTGAAAGCCCGCCAACCAGGGACCGAGACATGCCTCAAAGGTTCAGCACCCTGCGCAAGTGCATCGCAACCGTATGCCTGAGCGGAACGCTGGCCGAGAAGCTGGAGGCCGCCGCAGCCGCCGGGTTCGACGGCGTTGAGGTATTCGAGGCGGACTTGCTGGCCTTCGGCGGCTCCCCGGCCGACGTGCGCAGCATCTGCGAGGGGCTGGGCCTGACCGTCAGCCTGTATCAGCCGTTCCGCGACTTCGAGGCGATGCCTGACCCGCAGCGTGCCCGCAACCTGGACCGGGCCGAGCGCAAGTTCGATGTGATGCAGGCGCTGGGCGCCGACATGCTGCTGGTGTGCAGCAACGTGCAGCCTGCCGCCCTGGACGACGACGCCCGGGCCGCGGCGGACCTGGCGGAGATGGCCGAGCGCGCCAGCCGCCGCGGCCTGCGCATCGGCTACGAGGCGCTGGCCTGGGGACGCCACGTGAACCGCTGGGGCCATGCCTGGCGCATCGTGCAGCAGGCGGCCCACCCGGCGCTGGGCTTGATCGTGGACAGCTTCCATACCCTGGCCCTGGGCGACGATCCCACGGAATTAGCCGAGGTGCCGGGCGACCGCATCTTCTTCGTGCAGTTGGCCGACGCCCCGCGCTTGTCCATGGACGTGCTGAGCTGGAGCCGGCATTTCCGCAACTTCCCAGGCCAGGGCGACCTGGACGTAACCGGCTTCGTACGGGCCGTGCTGGCATCGGGTTATGCCGGGCCATTGTCCCTGGAGGTGTTCAACGACGAGTTCCGCGCGGCGCCCGCCCGCATCAATGCGCGCGACGGATTGCGCTCCCTCGTGTTGGCTGAGGCCGAGGCAGGCGGCGGCGAAGGGTTGCCCCCTGCCCCGGCGCTGGACGGCATCGAGTTCCTCGAATTCGCTGTGGACGAGGCGGCGCGGGCGGACCTGGCTTCGGTGCTCGGCAGCCTGGGCTTCCGCCACGCCGGGCGCCACCGGTCCAAGGACGTGGACCTATACCGGCAGGGCCGGATCAACTTCGTACTGAACGCGGAGCAGGACAGCGCCGCGGCCGAGCACTTCCAGCAGCACGGCGCCAGCGTCTGCGCCATGGCGCTGCGCGTGGATGACGCGGCGTCCGCCATCGCCCGGGCGGAGGCGCTGCTGTGCCCGGAGTGGCAGGAACCCATCGGACCCGGCGAGCAGCGCATCCCTGCCGTGCGGGCGCCCGATGGCACCCTGGTCCACCTGGTGCAGCATGAGCCCGGCGACCGCCCGTTCTGGGAAAGCGACTTCGACCTGGTGCCCGGCGACGATGGGCCGGTGGGCCTGCTGGACATGGACCACCTGGTGCAGGCGGTGCCGGCCGGGCGCATGGACGGCTTCGTGCTGTTCTGGCGCGGGGTGTTCGGCCTGGCGCCGCAGCCGCAACTGGAAACGGCGGACCCGTACGGCCTGGTCCGCAGCCGCGCCCTGGTCAGCCCCGGCGGCGCCGTGCGCCTGGTGCTGAACGCATCCGAAAGCCCGGGGACCGCGACCGGCCGCTTCGTGCTGTTCACCGCCGGGGCGGGCGTCCACCATGTCGCCCTGTCCACCGCAAACCTCCGGCGCAGCGTGGTGGCGCTGGAAGCCGGTGGGACCTTGCTGCTGCCCATGACGGACAACTACTACGACGACCTTGCAGCCCGCTGGAACCTGGACGATGCAGCCATGAAGGAGCTGCAGGACCACGGGCTGATGTATGACAGCGACGGCGCGGGCGAGTTCTGGCACCTGTATACCGACGCGTTCCACGAGCGGTTCTTCTTCGAGGTCGTGCAGCGCGGGGGCGGCTATGCCGGCTTCGGCGCCGCGAACGCCCCGGTGCGCGCCGCCGCCCAGGCGCGTCAGCACCCCGCCGACGCCGCTTTCCTGTGACCACCATCGAGGAGGGACGATGATGACAGACGAGTTCATCCAGCGCGACCGCAGCCAACACCCGCCCGCCTTTACGCCGGACTACAAGAGCACCGTGCTGCGCTCGCCGCGCCGGGCGATGTTCTCCCTGCAGAACTCCTTGTCCGAGGTCACCGGCCCGCGCTTCGGCCGGGACGCCTTGGGGCCGTTGGACCATGACCTGATCCGCAACTACGCGCAGGGCGGCGAGCCCATCGGCGAGCGCACGGTCGTGCACGGCTGGGTGCGCGACGAGAACGGGCGGGGCGTGCCGAACGCACTCGTGGAGGTCTGGCAGGCCAATGCCGGCGGGCGCTACCGGCATGTGAACGACACCTACCTGGCGCCGATTGACCCCAATTTTGGCGGCTGCGGGCGGATGATCACCGACGCCGATGGGCACTACGCCTTCCGCACGGTGAAGCCCGGCGCCTACCCGTTCCGCAACTTCGTCAATTCGTGGCGGCCGGCGCACATCCACTTCTCGCTGTTCGGCTCGGGCTTCGCGCAGCGGCTGATCACCCAGATGTACTTCGAAGGCGACCCGTTGATTCCGCGCGACCAGATACTCTCCACCATTCCGGACGAGGCGGCGAGGATGCGTCTGGTGGCGGCGCTGGACTTCGACGCCGCGGTGCCGCTGGACAGCCTGGCCTACCGATTCGACATCGTGCTGCGCGGGCAGCGATCCACCGTGTTCGAGAACAAGCTGCAAGGGAACTGAGGGGCATGGTCGCCTTTATCGAGCCGGTCGGCACCGCCCGGCTGCGCGAAACGCCGAGCCAAACGGCCGGACCCTACGTCCACATCGGGCTGATTCCGTCGCAGGCGGGGTTGGACATCTTCGGCCAGGACCTGGGCCGCGTGCTGGCCGGGCCAAATGCCGCCGGGGAGCGCATCCGGATCGAGGGCCGGATCTTCGACGGCGCCGGCGCGCCCTGCAACGACGTGCTGGTGGAAATCTGGCAGGCCAACGCCGCCGGGCGCTACGACCACCCGGCGGACCAGCAGGACCGGCCATTGGACCCGGCCTTCCACGGCTGGGGCCGGACCGGGACGGATTTCCGCACGGGGGTTTGGAGCTTCGAGACGGTGAAGCCCGGCGCGGTGTCCGGGCGGCACGGCCGGCCGATGGCGCCGCATGTCAGCCTGTGGCTGGCGTCGCGCGGCATGAACATCGGGCTGTCCACCCGCATGTACTTTCCGGATGAGGCCGAGGCGAACGCCGCCGACCCGGTGCTGGGCATTGTCGGCCCCCCTCGGCGCGACACGCTGGTGGCGCGGCGGGAGGAGCGGGACGGGATGTCGGCCCCAGGGCTGCCCACGTACGTGTTCGACATCCACCTGCAGGGCGACCGGGAAACCGTGTTCTTCGACATCTAAGCAGGCTTACGCGGCCTGTCACACGGATGGCTTGCGGCCGTGCCGGGCCGCGTAAGCGGCATTGTTATTTGTGTGCAAACCTCCAGAGATTTGCTTAGGGGCCTACGATGAAGCCAGTCACCATCGCCGTCGCCATCACCGGCTCCGTCCCACGCAAGGCGGACAACCCGGCGGTTCCCGTGACCGTGGCCGAGCAGGTCGAGTCCACGCACGAGGCGTTCGAGGCCGGGGCCACCCTGGTCCACATCCACGTCCGCAACCCCGACGAAACGCCGTCGTCCGATCCCGAGCTGTTCCGCCAGGTGCAGGAGGGAGTGGCGAAACACTGCCCCGGCATGATCGTGCAGTTCTCGACGGGCGGACGCGGGCGGGACCAGGCGGCGCGGGGCAACGCCCTGCAGCACCGGCCCGATATGGCGTCGCTGTCCACCGGATCGGTCAACTTCCCGACCATTGTCTATGAGAACGCGCCGGCGCTGGTCGTGGACCTGGCGACGCGCATGAAGGACCACGGCGTGCTGCCGGAGATCGAGGTGTTCGACCTCAGCCACCTGCACGGGGCGCGCCGGCTGGTGGATGCCGGACTGATGAACGAGGCGCCGCACGTGCAGTTCGTGATGGGCGTGAAGAACGCGATGCCGGCGGAGGAACACCTGCTCGATATCCTGCTGACCGAAAGCCGGCGGCTGCTGCCGCGCGCCACCTGGACCGCGGCCGGGATCGGCGCGAACCAGGCGCGGGTGATGGACTGGGCGCTGGCCCGGGGTGCCGACGCGGTGCGGACGGGGCTGGAGGACAACGTGCGCGCCAGCAAGGACCGCCTGGCGTCCAGCAATGCCGAGCTGGTCCGCATGGCCGCCGAGACCGTCCAGCGCCATGGTCGCACCGTGGCGACCCCGGCGGAGGCGCGGGCGGCGCTGGGGCTGCGGCCGGCGTCATGACGTTCTCGCCGGTGGACTCGGCCCTGCTGGGGCCGCTGTTCACGACGGCGGACATGGCGGCTTGCTTCTCGGACACGGCGCGCCTGGCCGCCATGATCGAGGTGGAAGCGGCGCTGGCGCGAGCGGAGGCCGGGTTGGGGCTGGCGCCGGAGGGGTTGGCGGCGGCTGTCTCGGCGGTGGATGCGGGGACGCTGGACGTGGCGGCGCTCGGCGCGGAGACAGCGGTGTCCGGGGTACCGACGATCCCGTTCATCGCCGTGATTCAGCCTCGACTGCCGCCCGACCTGACGCGGTCGTTCCACAAGGGCGCCACTACGCAGGATATCCTGGACACCGCGCTGGTGCTGCAGATGCGCCGGGCACTGGCTTTGCTGGCGGCGGAGCTGGACGCGGTGCTGGCCGGGTTATCGGCGATGGTGGAGGCGCACCGGGACACGCCCTGCGTCGGACGGACCTACGGCCAGCACGCGGCGCCGATCACCTTCGGCTACAAGGCCGCGGTCTGGCTGAACGGCATTGCGGACGCCGCGGCGGCGCTGCCGGCGCTGCGTGCGAGGGTGCTGGCCGCATCGCTCGGCGGCCCCGTCGGCACCCTGGCCTCCCTCGGCAAGGACGGCCCGGCGGTTCAGGAAGCGTTTGCCCGCGAGCTAGGGTTGGCCAGCACGCCGCTGGCCTGGCATGCGCTGCGCGGGCGCATGGCAGAGGCGGGCGCTTGGCTGCTGCATGTGCTGGGCGCGCTGGCAAAGATGGCGACGGATGTGGCAAGCCTGGCCTCGACGGATGTGGGCGAGGTGGCGGAACCCTACGTGCCCGGGCGCGGCGGGTCCTCCGCCATGCCGCACAAGCGCAACCCGGTGTCCTCCACCGTCATCCTGGCCGCCCATGCCGCAGGTGCCGGCCATCTCGTGACGCTGTTCGGCGGCATGGCTGCGGCGCATGAGCGTCCGGCCGGGGCGTGGCACGCGGAGTGGCACGCGCTGCCGCCGCTGTTTGGCCTGGCGGCGGGGGCGATGCGGGAAGCGCGGGCGCTGGCGGAGGGCTTGCAGGTGGACGCCGCGCGCATGGCGGCGAATATCGGCTTGACGCGCGGCCTGCTGTTCGCGGACGCGGCGGCGGCGCGGCTGTCCCCCCGGCTCGGGCGGGCGGCGGCGCATGAGCTGGTCGAGCATGCGGCTGATGAGGTGCGGCGTACCGGCGCGACGCTGCAGGCGGTGCTGGCCGGCGGGCCGGGCGCCGGGCCGGAGCTGGATGCCGCGTTCGACCTCGCGCCCGCAGTGACGGCCGCCGGGCTGTGGGTGGACCGGGCGGTGCGGCACGCCGACACTGCGCGTGCAGGGATGGCGGGGCAGCGGGAGCCAGCATGACGGAAACACTTTTGGTCGCACTGGGCGGGGCACTGGGCAGCGTCGGGCGGTATTGGATCGGGTGGTGGGCTGCACCCTACAGCCAGAATTTGCCGTGGGGCACGGTGGGCATCAATGTGGCGGGGTCGTTCCTGATTGGATGTTTCGGCACGCTGACGCTCCAGAGCGGGCGTTATCCGGCGCCGGATTGGCTGCGGCTGTTCGTCATGGTCGGGGTGTGCGGCGGCTTCACGACATTCTCGTCATTCAGCCTGCAAACACTGGACCTGCTGCGTGCCGGGGCGTGGGGCCGTGGCCTGGCGAACGTCGCATTGTCGGTGCTGCTATGCCTGGGGGCAGTTGCAGCGGGTCACGCACTCGCGGCGCAGGCCAGTGGAAACGGACGCGGCGTGGCCCAGACCGCGCTGGAGGACGACGCGTCGTAGATGCGTCGGGCTGGGCGGGCGGATCGTGCAATCGAAGGTGGCGCGACCTTCCGGTGCGGTGCCCGGCTGGGCCGGCGCTTTGACATGCAGCATGACTGGCAGCTTGGGTGGGCGCTGGGACGGCTGTAGCGGCGATGGCCGGCAGGCGTTCGCCAAAAAGGGGTTGCGCCTAGCTATCGCGGTCATCGCCGCACTTACAGACAGTGTTCGGGCAATCACCGACCAGTCCGCGGCCATCTTGGAAGTCAAGCAACATGCAGAACGGCTTGTTCGAGTAAATCACAGCCGGGTCCGGGGCGCCACGACTGGATTTGAACCTTCGGGCCTCTGCTCGCAAACAAGATTGCTAAGTAGGTTTGCATCCATCCTGAACGCAAACCCATCTATGCGCAAACCTTTGGAGGTTTGCGCATAGATAAAAAGCTAAGCAGGCTTACGCGGCCTGGCACGGCCACGGGCCACCTGTGTGACAGGCCGCGCAAGCCTGCTTAAAACTCGGTCCAGCTTTCCTCGGCTGACGCCGAGACCAAGGCAGGCTTCCCGACGGTCGCGCTTCCACCGCGGCTTACGACCTTGAGCGCCGCGACTTTGGTCGCACGCGGCGCAGGCTTGGCCGAGCGGTGCAGCGGCTGGACATTCGTGCCCGCCGCTACGCCGCTTGGTGCCTCGCCGATCTGGAAGCGTCCTGTGAGACGTACCAGTTCAGACGTTTCCTGGGCCAGCGAGTGACTGGCCGCCGTGCTCTGTTCGACCATGGCCGCGTTCTGCTGCGTCACTTGGTCCATCTGGTTGATTGCGGTGCTCACCTCGGCCAGCCCTGACGCCTGTTCCTGCGCCGAGGCCGCGATCTCGGAGATAGCCGTCGTGACCTCGCCCACTTGGGAGACGATCCGACCTAATGCCCGGCCAGTCTCGCCGACCAGCTTGACGCCGAGGCCAACCTCCTGGGCCGAGGTGGATATCAGGGCTTTGATCTCCTTGGCCGCCTGCGCCGAACGCTGAGCCAGGGCCCGCACTTCGGAGGCCACCACGGCAAAGCCGCGGCCGGCATCACCCGCCCGCGCCGCCTCAACCCCGGCATTGAGCGCCAGCAAGTTGGTTTGAAAGGCAATCTCGTCGATGACGCCGATGATGTCACCGATCTTCTGCGAGGATTGCTCGATGCCGCCCATGGCCGCGACTGCTTGACGCACGACCTCGCCGGACTGCTCGGCGCCCTCCTTGGTACGAGACACTATGGCCTGCACATGTTTGCTGCGTTCGGCCATCTTGCGCATCGTGGCGGTAATTTCGCCCAGCGCCGCAGCGGTTTCTTCCAGGCTCGCCGCCTGTTGTTCGGTCCGGCGGCTGAGGTCGTCGGACGCCGTTCGGATCTCCTCCGTGCCCGACCGGATCGCACCCGCGTTACCCACGATGCCGCGGATGAGCTCCTCCATCTGCCCCACTGCAGCATTGAAATTGCCCCGCAGCTCCTCGTACTCTGCCGCGAACGGATCGGGCAGGCGGAACAACAGGTCGCCCTTGGCGAGGCACGCGAGCCCCCCTCCCACGGCGGCGACCACGGCACACTGCGTTTCGGCGGCGGCGGCACGTTCGACCTCAAGCTTTTGCCGCGCCTGCTCGTTCAAGCTGCGCTGCTCGGCAGCCTGAGCTTCGGCGGCACCAACCGCATCAGATGCACGGACCGCAGCCGCCAAGTTCGCGGCGGTGGATACCAGCAAGGTCGCGATGCGATTGGTCAGCCAGACGAGTGCCGCCGTCTCGACGCACAAAACGCCGGCGTGCAGCAGGACTCTTTCCAGTTGGCCGCCCCCCGGAAAAACGAGCGCAGGCACCAGGAAATTCAGCGCGAGGTGGTGCATCGCCGTGGTCCCGGCGCCAGCCAGCACGACGTCCCGGTCGCAGTAAGCGGCCAATATCGCCAGTTCGGCAAAGTAGCACATGTGCAAGTCGACCTGCCACGCGCTGCCAGCACTCGCCGCGACGATCAGCGACAGGCTGGCGACCAGTGCGACTGCAATCATGAGACGGCTCGACTGGCTGGTTGGCGAGCGCCACCAGACCAGCGTCGTGATCGACGCCAATGCAAGTGAAACAAGACCCAGTTGGAGCCAATCATTGCCTGCCGCATAGGCCGTCACCGATGCGAGGGGCACCTGCAGCCAGATGAGCATGAGGACTACGCGACCCACCAGATTGCGCAGCCGGTCGAGATCGTTGGTCATGTCAGTCTCCGGAACCGGTTTCAAGCGGCGACGCATCCGCCGAGCGCTCTGGGGTCGAGCAGGAGCCAGGCGCCGGCCTGGCGGAGCAGGCGTGCGGCATCGGGCGTTTCGGGCGCGACCACGACGACGAAGCTGGTGGCGCCGAACCGCACCGGCATCCCGCCCGCGGCCGCCGCGAGCAAGCACTGGCTAGCGCTCCACCACGGAGGGTAGAGGGCGGCGATTGGGCCGCCCGGCGGTGGCCCGAGCGACGATGCTCCGACGGCGAGCATCGACCCGACGGCAAGTGCCATGCATGGCACCCACGTCACCAGTGGCCCACGCGTGTTGGTGTTTCGCATTCGCATGGCCGGACTATGAGGCCTAAAGGATGCCTGCGAGTTAACGCGTCCGACTCTGCAAGTTGTGTCCCATCAGGCTGGTGCAGCAGCCCTGCCGCGCCGATAAAGCGCGGACCACCGGAGTCAGGCCGCCATTGAGGTTAGGCTGGCGGCTAAGCAGACTTGTGCGGCCTGTTACACAGATGGCCTGCGGCCGTGCCAGGCCGCGCAAGCCCGCTTGATTTCTCATCTGTGCGCATACCTTCAAAGTTTGCTTGGTCAGACGTGTTGGACGGGCCGCTTGCGTGAAATCCGATGCGGCGCAGTCCAAAGCTCAACGCCGGGCCTTCATTTCCGCCAGCCGGACGCGGCGCCGGCACGCCGACCTTAGGCGGATGAAGTTTTCCCCTGCAGGCCGCCCAACGTTCGCTTTAACCTAACCAAAGCCGCCAAATCTCGATTTCTAAGCCTAATTCTATAATTTATGCTTAATAGACACGAAATTTTGTACGCCATAGCGGTCCGACTTGTGCGAGGGGTTAGTTGCGGACACAACACGAGTTCAGACGGAACCAATGACCTCCCACTACAACATCCTGATGGTAGATGCCCAGAACGAGGTAATCGGCTCCGTCTGTTGCGACGTGGGGACCGACGACGCTGTCTTGGTTGCAGCCGAAGCATGGCTCGGCAAGCACGCTTGCGTCGAAGTCTGGAAGGGCACGCGGCTTGTCGCAACTCTGGCCGCAACCGCGGGCTCGTCACGGCACCGGCGGTCAGTGGCATACGAAACGAGCGACTGCTCTCGGTCCGAGCCAAATTTCCACCCATCGGCAGCCTGACATCAGCGTCAGCCCAACTTGGACCGCTGCCTCGTCCGATAAGCACTGATGGTGCTTGGTCGCACTTACCTTGCCTTCGGCATCAAGTAGCCGAAACTCATATTGCCCCATGCCAAACTCCTATGCCACCGCTCGACGGATCGGGGCAAAGCGGCCATTCGGATGCAGGTAAAGACTGCAAAACCTAAGTGGGGTCAATCAACTGGGTGAGAGCCGGGCTACCGTCGTCCCACGACCTGCGCCGTCGCCGGCTGGAACATGATCTGGGACCTCTGCGGGCACTTCGAGCGCCCGGGGAGCAGGCGGCATCATGAAACGAGGCTAGCTGGGACCATTGCCGGGTAAAGCGCAGCAACCCGACCCGATCCGCGCAGCATTCTCGGCAAAGCTGCCAGAGCAAGGCGGCCGGACCCGTCGCCCTCCCCTTCCTGCCGGCCGCGCCGCCTTGTATAGCGGCCCACCCTGCCGGGAGCTGCCCATGCCCCCCTTGCTGTTCCTGACCCAGCGCATTCCCTACCCGCCCATCAAGGGCGAGAAGATACGGCCCTATCACATCCTGCAGCACCTGCGGCGCGACTTCGACGTCCACCTCGGCACCCTTGTGGACGACCCGGCGGACCAGCAGCACATCCCGGCGGTGCAGGCGATGTGCGTCAGCAGCCATTTCGCCACCCTGGACCGCCGCCTTGCGAAGGCAACGTGCATGACGGGGCTACTGACCGGGGAGCCGCTGAGCGTCACCTTCTTCCGCGACCGCGGCCTGGCGCGCTGGGTGCGGGGGGTTATGGACGGGGTGCGGCCGGTGGCAGTGTATGTGTTCTCCTCCAACATGGCGCCCTACGTGCTCGGCCTGGGCAAACCGGGTCGAACCTGCGTGGTGGACCTGACCGACGTGGACTCGGAGAAGTGGCGGGCCTACGCCGCGACGGCGGGATTGCCGATGCGCTGGGTTTACCGCCGGGAATGGCGCCGCGTCGCAGCTTTGGAGGCCCAAGTCCTGCGGGAGTGCGATTGGAGCACCTTCGTGTCCGATGAGGAGGCGGCCCTGTTCACCCGCCTGAACCCCGGGCATGACGGGCGCGTCCGCGCCATCAGCAATGGGGTGGACGCCGATTACTTCGATCCGGCGCTGCCCACGGATGCGCCCTATCCCATGGACCGCCCAACCTTCGTGTTCACCGGCACGATGGACTACCCGCCCAACGTGGACGCCGTGGCGTGGTTCACGGAGGCGGTGCTGCCGTTGGTTCGGCAGGAGGCGCCGGATGCTGCCTTCTTCATCGTCGGCGCCAGCCCGGCGCCGCGGGTGCAGGCGTTGTCGGCGCTGCCGGGGGTGTCCGTGACCGGCCGGGTGCCGGACGTGCGGCCCTATCTGGCGCATGCCGCCGCAGCCGTCGCCCCCATGCGGATCGCCCGCGGCATCCAGAACAAGGTGCTGGAGGCGATGGCGATGGCGCGCCCCGTCGTCGTCACCCCCGATGCGCTGGAGGGCATCGCCGCGCGCCCGGGTCAGGAGGTGCTGCTGGCCGCCGACGCCGGTGCCTTCGCCGCGGCTTGCCTGGCGACGCTGACGCCCGCCGGGGCGACCCTTGGCCCGGCTGCGCGGGACCGCGTGCTGCAGGATTACAGTTGGGCCGGGCGGCTACGCGGGTTCGACCCGCTGTTCGCGGCGGCGCTGGCGCAGGCGCCGGCATGATCATCCGCTCCCGCGCGCCGCTGCGGCTGGGCCTGGCCGGCGGCGGCACCGACGTATCGCCGTACTGCGACGAGCATGGCGGTGCCGTGCTGAACGTCACGGTGGACCTGTATGCCTACACCATCATCGCCCCGGCCGACGACGACCGGGTCCGCTTCGCAGCCACCGACCTCAGGCAGGAGTGGGACGGCCCGGCCGATGACGGGATGGAGGGCTGCCCGCTGGTGCTGCACCGGGCGGTTTACCGGCGCATCGTGCGGGACTTCAACGGTGGGCGCCCCCTGCCCTGCGCCGTGACTACCTTCTGCGACGCGCCGCCGGGGTCGGGGCTGGGCACGTCCTCGACGATGGTGGTGTCCCTGGTAAAGGCCTTCGTCGAGTGGCTGAACCTGCCGCTGGGCGAATACGAGATCGCCCATCTGGCCTTCGAGATCGAGCGGATTGACGCAGGCCTCGGCGGCGGCCGGCAGGACCAATATGCCGCGACATTCGGCGGGGTGAATTTCATGGAGTTCCACCCGGAGGACCGGGTGATCGTGAACCCGCTGCGGGTGAAGAACTGGATCATCTCGGAGATGGAAACCTCGCTCGTGCTGTTCGACAGCGGGGTGTCGCGGTCGTCGGCGCGAATCATCCAGGAGCAAACCGACAACCTGACCCGGCATAGCGGCACGACGCTCGATGCGATGCATGCCATCAAGCAGGATGCCTTCGTGATGAAGGAGTGCCTGCTGCGGGGCGACTTCGACCGTTTCGCCGCCTGCATGCGGCGCACCTGGGACAGCAAGAAGCGCCTGGCCGACAACGTGACCACCGGACACATTGACAACGTCGTGCAGGCCGCCCTGGACGCCGGGGCGCGGGCGGGCAAGGTGTCCGGCGCGGGCGGCGGCGGGTTCGTGACCCTGCTGGTGCTGCCGGAGCGGCGGATGGACGTGATCCGGGCACTGCAGAAGCAGGACGGGCGGGTGATGACCTGCCATTTCACCCGGCACGGGACCGAAGGGTGGAAGATCAACTGAGGCCGGTGTTCCACCGCCTCGCCGGTCTGCCGGTTGACAGCCCCGGCAGTTGACAGTGCGGGCAGGGTGCGTGGATAGCAGCGTCCATGGACCTACACCTTTCCGGCAAGCGCATCCTCATCACCGGCGGCTCCAAGGGGATCGGCGCGGCATCTGCGCAGACCCTGGCCGAGGAAGGCTGCGACCTGCTGCTGGTCGCCCGTGACGGGGCGGTGCTGGAGACCACGGCTGCCGGGCTGCGTGCGCGCCATCAAGTGCGCGTCGAGACGTTGGCCGCCGACCTCAGCCAGCAGGCCGAGGTGGAGCGCGTGGCAGGCGCCGCAGGGGAGGTTGACGTGCTGGTCAACAACGCCGGCGCGATCCCGCCGGGCAACCTGCTTGCGGTGGACGATAGCACTTGGCGCGCGGCCTGGAACCTCAAGGTGTTCGGCTTCATCAGCTTGACCCGGGCGATGTATCCCGCGCTGAAGGCGCGCGGCGGCGTCGTGGTGAACGTCATCGGCGCGGCCGGGGAGCAGTTCGACCCCAACTACATCGCGGGGTCGGCGGGGAACGCGTCCTTGATGGCCTTCACCCGCGCCTTAGGCCGGGCGGCGCCGGCGGACGGCATGCGGGTGGTCGGGATCAATCCCGGTCCGGTCGCGACCGACAGGCTGATCATGCTGCTGCGCGCCCGCGCGGAGCGGGAGTTGGGCGATGCCGGGCGTTGGCAGGAGCTGACGCGCGGCATGGCATTCGGCCGTCCAGCGGAACCAGGGGAGATCGCCGCCGCGGTCGCCTTCCTGGCCAGCCCGCGCTCGGGCTACACGTCCGGCACGATCCTGACGATAAACGGCGGCTGAGGCAGGGTCGGCTAAGGCGGCAGCGCCTACTCGCTTGACGCCTTGACTGGGGCGGTGGTGCGTTCCCAGAAGTCGGGGCTGGACAGGACGAGGTCCCGCAGGTCCGCCGGCGCGTGGGCGCCGGGCACGGCGGACTGGCCCAGCACGGCTGCCGTCGCAAAGGCTGCCATCCGCTGCCCGACGAGGCGCATGTTGTCAGGGCTTTGCGTCGCCAAAGGGTGCGGGCCGCGGAACACGAAGATTTCCTTCGGCTCCCGCGCCCGCCGGTAAGCCTCCAGCGAACCTTCCAGGCCCTCGACATAGTCCCAGGTGCCCTTGACGATCATCAATGCCGGCCACTTGCCGATGTTGGCGAACACGTCGGAATCAGGATAGTAGGTGGTGTTGTATTCAAGGCGCAGCGCCGCCTCGACCATGTCGTGCCCGGCCACGCGGTAGCCCAGGCCGCCCGAGTTCGGGCCATACAGGATCGCCCCCTTGATGTTCGGACGCGCCAGCGCCGGGCGGCAGCCGCCGTCGGGCACGTCCCGGTCGCAATCCTCGACGAAGTTCTTGTGCATCGCCCAGGCCGTCGCATACGACCCGCGCGAATAACCGGCGAGCACGACCGGGATTTCCGTCGCTTTCATCCCTGCCATCAGGCGGCCAGCCGCGTCATGGCCCGCCAATACCTGACCGGCCGGGGTGAGCAGGCGCAGGCCGTCGCCGGACTCCATCTGGTCCAGTTCGCGGAACATGTCGCGGGCCTGCTCGGCGGTGTTGAAGCCGGCCACGCCGCCGGAGATGCCGTTGCCGCGCCGGTCCGTCACCAGCACGTCGAACCCCGCCTCGTTCAGGGCGGCGGCGAAGCCACGCCAGTGGCGCATCCCGAACTGCTCGGACAGCGCATCCGGCTGCTTGTTCAGGGTGTAGTGCCCGCTGGCATCGGCCTGGGCGGCTACGGACCGGGGATCGTCAATGGCGGTCAACTCGCTGCCGCCGCCGTTGTTCATGATGACCAGGGCGCGGCGGCGTGGCCCCGCGCCATCGGCGACGCCGGCTCCCTCCAGATACCAGCCCCGCAGCTTGATCGTGCCCTCCTTATGCAGGAGCCGGCGCTCGTAGCTGTCGCGCGGCACGGTGAACTCCACGGTATAGGCGCGGCCCTCGGCACGGGCGATCGGCTCATTGTAGGCCGGGGCGGCGAAATAGCCGGGGCGGCGGATGGTGTGCAGGTCCAAGTCGGCCTCGGGGTCCACCGCGGTGCCGGGGTCGAGGCGGCCAGTCAAGCGCGGCTCGTAGGAGATGAACGGCTTGGCGCCCGCGAGCGCCGCGGCATGGCACGCCGGATCGGCAGCGCAGGCCGGCCAGCGGCTGCGGACCGCGGCGTCGTTGAACCCGGCGATGTAGAACTCAGGCCCCTGCCTCTCGGGGATCAACTGGTTCACCGGCATGAACGGGATGCACAGCGCGCCGGACCGGTAGCCCGGCAGGTCGGCGTTGCGGTCGTAGTTGACGTGGAACGTGCAGTCAGGCGCCGGGGTGCCGGGGTTGACGACGCGGGGCGGCTCGGCGTGGGCGGGGACGGCGGCGAGCAAGGCCAGGGCCGCTGCTGCGAGGGTGGCGTTCATGTGGCTGCTCCGTCATACGGCATCGGCGGTGACCACCGCACAGCGGCCCGGCTGATGCCGTTCACCGGTCCGCACCTTGGCTTGAGGCATCTCACACGACATTCCGGCCGCCGCCAAGATCCCGGACCCGACCCGTATCAGCCGAGGGTCAGGGCCGCGGGCGCCTCCGCAGGCGTACGCAGTCCGGCCGCTGCCGGCACCGCCAGCGCACACAGGGCGGCCATGATCCAGAAGGTGCTGGCGCCGAACCAGCCATACAGCGAACCAGATGCCAGCGTCAGCAGCGCCGACATGGCGCCGATAGCTACGGTGCCGTAAACGGCCTGCGCCGTCGCGGCCAGGGGCGGCGGGACGATGGCGGCCAGCATCCCCATGCAGGCCAGGTGCAGCAGCGCGAAGGTCAGGCCGTGCAACGGCTCCACCAGCGCCATCGCTGGAACCGCGGCCGTGACGGCGGTGACGCCCCAGCGCACCACCCCGGCGCCGGCGGCCAGCAGCGCCGCGCCGCGCGGGCCGATGCGGCGCAAGAGCGGAGGTCCGACGAGCGCGAACACCAGCACCTCCGCCAGCACAGCCTCCGACCAAAGCAGCCCGGCGGTGCGTGGGCCGATGCCGGCTGCGGCCCAGCGCAGTACCTCGAACCCGTCGTGCATGGCGTGGCTGCCCTGGATGAGCGCCGCGACCAGCATAAGGCGGAGAAAGCCGGGCAGCCGCAGCAGCGCCAGGGGACTACCGGCCGGTCCGGGCGGCGCAGGCTCGGCCACCGCATCGGGCACGGCGAGCGCCGCCGCCGCAGCCACTGCCAGCAGCCCGGCATTCAGCCAGAGGATGCTGGGCAGGCCGGTCATCGCCACCGCGTGTCCCGCGATGTTCGACCCCACGATGAAGGCGGCCGACCCGGCGCCGCGTATCCAGCCGTAGCGGCCGGGCACGGCCTCCACCGACAGCGCGTCCGCCAGGGGCACCAGGGGCGCGAGCAGCGACGCGTGGAGGACGGAGACCGCCAGCAGGGTCGACAAGCCGCCGGGCAGCAGGTAGCCCAGCGCAACCGCGGCGGCGATGGCCGTCAACAGTGCCAGCACCTGCCGGCGCATGCCCAGCCGGTCGGCCACGCGGCCCCCCGCCGGGCCGGCCAGCAGGCGCACTGCGGTGCCGCAGGCCAGCACGGTGCCGATGCCGGACGGGTGCAAGCCGCGCTCCTGCAGCAGGCTGGGCAGGAACGGCGACGCCGCGCCGAAGGCTGCGAACAGCGTGCCATACAGCAGCACGAAGCGCGGCAGCGGCGCCGCGCGCATCTAGGGGGCGGCCAGGCGCACCCGGTCCCCAACCCGAAGGACACCGGGGCGGTGGACGGCGCAGTAGGTGCCGATGCGGTTGCCGAAGCGCTGCACGACGGTGCGCAGCACGGCCGGGTCCTTGGCGGCGGTGGCGGCGTCGATGGCCACCATCGCGCAGCGCGGGATTGCCCAGTCCAGGCTCAGTCCCGGCGCGTCCGGGCCGTCGCCGAACAGCAGGGTCCGGCCGCACCAATCGGCGTCGGTGCTGGTGGGGTCATCCGGCTGGATGATGACGTTGGCGCGGAAGCGGCCGGTGCCGACCGGGGCGCCATGCACCTGGCCGACGGCGTCCGCGGTCGTGGTCGCAAGGACCGAAACGGGCATGGCGTCATAGGCGCCGCGCCCGGTCTGGATCAGGCGCAGCGGATGCCCGGCGGCGTCGCCCAGGCGACCGGATAGGGCCGGGTCCGCCAGGTCGAATGCCGTGCCGTCCGGCGCCGTGATCTGCACGCGGGCGCGGCGCGGGTCGTCCGGGTCGGCGTAGCGGGCCCGGTGCAGTACGAGCGCGGGCAGGTCGCGGGCAGTGAGCCAGGGGAAAGCGGAGGTGTTGTCCGTCTTCACGAAGGCATATTGCCGGTCCCCGTGCAGTCCGGTCCAGAACAGCTCGGCGGCGTCCAGGGGTTCGGCCTGCATGGACTTCACGGGGTAGCGGTTCAGGGCGATGACGGTGCCGATGGGTTCAGGAGTGATGGACTTAGGAGCAATGGATTCAGGGGTCATAGGTTCCGGGGTCATTGGGCCGGCAGTCTCGCAGAGCGGCGTCGGACTGGCCAGGCAGGGGTGCGCTCCCATTTTCCCGGGGACCCATTTGCCTGAGGACTTATTTTCCCAGGGAAAGGTAACAAAGCGGCGTTGCCGGGGAGGCCCTTATCATGCAAATGTACGGGTCAAAACATTGGGGCGTGCCGTGCAGAACAGCGTCGGCCATACCAGATTTTTCGCCTACACCGGCCCGCATAACGTGACCGAGATCGCCCACCTGTTGGGTGCGCCTGTGCCGGAACGCTGCACCACCCTGCGCGGCGTGGCGGGCCTGCATGGCGCCGGGCCGGACGAACTGTCGTTCATCGGCCATGCCCGGCACGTGCCGGCGCTGGTGGCGACCCGGGCCGGCGCCGTGATCGTGGCGCCGGACCTGCTGGGCCAAGTGCCGCCGGACACCATCGCGGTGGTGACGCGCAACCCCCATCTCGGCTGGGCGCGGGCGGCCGGGCTGTTCCACCCGGCGGCACAGGCCCAGGCCGGTGTCCATGCGGCGGCCTATGTCCACACCGATGCGGTCATCCATCCCACGGCGGAGATCGGGCCGATGGCGGTGGTGGAGGCCGGAGCGGAAGTCGGCGCCGGGTGCATTATCGGGCCGGGCGCAGTGATCGGCGTGGGCGTGGTACTGGGTGAGGCGTGCCGGATCGGCGCGAATGCCACGCTGAGCCACGCGGTGCTGGACGCGCGGATTTACATCCACCCGGGGGTGCGGATCGGGCAGGAAGGGTTCGGCTTTGCCATCTCGGACGCCGGGTTCCAGACGGTGCCGCAGTTGGGGCGGGTGCTGATCGGCGACGACGTGGAGATCGGGGCAAACAGCACGGTGGACCGCGGCTCCACCCGGGACACCGTGATCGGCGCGGGGACACGGATGGATAACGGGGTGCAGATCGCCCACAACGTCCACGTCGGGCGCTTCTGCGCGTTTGCGGCGCACGTGGCGATCAGCGGTTCGGTGACGGTGGGCGACTTCGTGCAGATGGGCGGGCAGGTCGGCATGTCGGAGCACCTGCGGATCGGCGACGGCGTGCGGATTGGGGCGCAGGCGGGGGTGATCGGCAACTTGGAGGACAAGGCGGTGGTGGTGGGCAGCCCGGCGCAGCCGATCAAGGCGTTCTTCCGGCAGGTGGCGGTGCTGAAGCGCTTGGCGGCGCGGGGGTGAGCCTGCTCCCTCTCCCTCCGGGAGAGGGTCGGGGTGAGGGGGTCTTGGCCGCCTATGCGAACGGCGCCTGTGCGGAAGCGGCTCGGCCCTGCTTTAAGCGGGGACAGCGCTTGCCCGCCCCCTCACCCCAACCCTCTCCCGGAGGGAAAGGGAGTAGGACGCCGCCTTTAGCTGCCCCAGGCAGCGAACACCTGGCGGTCGCGATTCTCCTGCATCAGCATCCGGAACCCCGGCAGCTTTTCGAAGCCTAGCCCACCGGGCACGCCGGTTTCAGGGTCGGCGACCACCTTGGCATAGGCGTCTCCGCTCAGCTTCTCCCACTTGCCCGCGGGCTTCTTCGCCTCGACGTGGACGACGGTTGCCCTCAGCACCATGCGGACTACGGCCTCTTTGGGGTTGGACGGCTTGGTCAGGCTGGGATGCCCGGCCACCATCGTCCAGCCGTTGCCCAGTGCCCAGGCCTTGAGTTCATCCGCCGTCATGCCGCCTTCTTCCGCTTCTGCTTGCCTGGCGACACCTTGCCGGCGCGGGCCTGACTGGGGGCGCTGCCGGTCTTGGCGCGCTCCAGCACCAGCCGGGCATAGTCGTCCATGTCGCCATCGAACGGCGCCACCGTGCCGTCCGCCGCCAGCCACAGCCGGTCCGCCACCAACTCCATCAGCGAACGGTCATGGGTGATCAGGATGACGGCACCCTGATAGTCGTTCAGCGCATCCAGCAGGGCCCGGCGGCTGTCGATGTCGAGGTGGTTGGTCGGCTCGTCCAGGATCAGCAGGTGCGGCGCCGCCATCGCGACCAGGTTCAGCAGCAGGCGCGCGCGCTCGCCGCCGGACAGGTTCTCGACCGTCGTGCTCTGTTTCTCGAAGCCAATGCCCCATGATGCCAGACGGGAGCGGTAGGACGTCTCGCTGTCCTCCGGACGCCCCCGGCGGATGATGTCGAGCGGCGTGTCGGCGGCGTCCAGCGCCTCAATCTGATGCTGGTGGAACCAGCCGACCTGGATGCGCCGCTCCCGCTGCATGTGCCCGGCCTGCAGGCCCAAGGCGCCGGCCGCCATCTTGGCGAAGGTGCTCTTGCCCGCGCCGTTCACGCCCAGCAGGCCGATGCGGTCGTCGATGTCCAGGCGCAAATTCAGGTTGCGCAGCACCGGCTCGGCGTCGCCATAGCCGACCGACGCACTCTCCAGCCGCATCAGCGGCGGCGCCAGGGGACGCGGCGGGGATGGCAGCAGGAACGGCGCCACGCGCTCCTCCACCACGGCGGCAATCGGCTCCAGCTTGGCCAGGCGCTTCATGCGGGACTGGGCCTGGGCGGCCTTGCTGGCCTTGGCCTTGAAGCGGTCCACGAAGGATTGCAGGTGCGCCCGCTCCGCTTCCTGCTTCACGCGCGACGCCGTTTGCAGCCGCGCCTTCTCGGCCCGGCGGCGCTCAAAGTCGTCGTAGCCGCCGGTATACAGGTCCAGCTTGCCGTCGCGCAGGTGCAGGATGCTGTCCACAGAGTTGTTCAGCAGCTCGCGGTCGTGGCTGATGATGATGGCGGCGTTGGGATAGCGGCGCAGGCGCGCCTCCAGCCACATGGCGCCCTCCAGGTCCAGGTAGTTGGTCGGCTCGTCCAGCAGCAGCAGGTCGGGCTGGGCGAACAGGGCGGCGGCGAGGGCCACGCGCATCCGCCAGCCGCCGGAGAACTCCGACATGGGCCGGGCCAGGTCGGCGGTCGAGAAGCCAAGGCCGGCCAGGATCTCGCCGGCGCGGGCGGGGGCGCGGTCGGCGCCGATCTCCTCCAACTCCGCGTAGATGTCGGCGATGCGCTCGGGGGGCGCCGTGTCCAGCTCGGCCATCAGGCCGTCGCGCCGCTCGTCGGCGGCAAGGATGGTGTCGAGTAGGCTGACCGGCGTCGCCGGGTGCTCCTGGCTGACGGCGGCGACGCGGGCGCGGCGGGGCAGCGCAATCTCGCCGCCGTCCGGCTGCAGTTCGCCTAGGATCAGCTTGAACAGGGTGGACTTGCCGACGCCGTTGCGCCCGACCAGGCCGACCTTGGCGGTAGGCGGCAGGAGTACGCTGGCGCGGTCGAAGAAGCGCCGTCCCCATGCGTTGAAGACGAGTTCATCTATTTGGAGCATTTTCGGGATATGCCGTTCGATTAGGGCTTGGCCCGGCATGTAGCGGGGATGGACTGACATTGCGAGGATTACGTTACCGGTACAGGATGCCGGGAACCAGGATACCGCCGCCATGCCCGATCAATCCACCCCCGGCCGCACCATCACCGAGGCCCTGCTGACCGCCATCGCGCACAGCACGGAGCCGATGGTGCTGTCCGACCCGCATCTGCCGGACCACCCCATCATTGCCGTGAACCCGGCGTTCGAGGCCATGACTGGCTACCCGGCCGCGGAGATCGTCGGGCGCAACTGCCGGATGCTGCAAGGGCCGGGAACGGACGTGGAAACAGCGCGCAAGCTGGGCCGGGTCATCGCGGCCGGTGACGGCTGCGTCGAGTGGATCGTGAACCACCGCAAGGACGGCGTCGCGTTCTGGAACCTGCTGTTCATCTCGCCGGTGCGGGACGGGCAGGGACGGATCATCCACTACTTCGCCAACCAGCACGACATCACCAAGGGGCTGCCGGCCCGGCTGTCGGAGGTGAACTTCGGCCGGGCGCACATGCCGGCGGAGATCATGGCGGAATTCCAGCGGCTGGTGCACGAGATCGCCGCCGCCGCCGAGGATGGACCCGGTCATGCCCGGGAGCTGGAACATGTCGTAGCCGCGGCGCGACGGCTGGCAGAGGTGAGCACCGCTCTGGCGTCGGGGACGGCGTAGAGCCCCCTTAGCGTCCGCCGGGGAATGGCCGGCTCAGGTAACGCGACCCCTTCAATCCAAATCTCCAGGGCGTGTCCCGTGCCTGGGTGATGCCGATGCGCGGACCGGCGACGATGGCGCAGGGTGCTATCCGGGGCAGCAGCCGGAATGGCGGATGGTCCAGCGGCAGCCCGTCCAGCGCGGCAGTGATGCCTAGCGCCTGGCACAACCGGCCGGGGCCGGCGCAGGCCAGGCGCTCGGTGATGCCGCTGCGGCGGGCCTGCATGGCGGCTAGGCCGTGCAACGGCTGCAGGGCGCGGATCAGCACGGCGGCGCCCGGCTCTGGCCCGCAGACCAGGTTCAGGCACCAGTGCATCCCATAGGAGCGGTAAACGTAGGCGTGGCCTGGCGGGCCGAACATGGCGGCGTTGCGGGGCGTGGGGCCGCGATAAGTGTGCGATGCCGGGTCGTGCCGGTCATAGGCCTCGGTTTCGACGATCAAACCACCGGTGCCGTCCACGAGCAGCGTGGCGCCGATCAGCATTTGCGCGAGCTTCGCCACGGGTGCCAGGAAATCGAGTGTCAAGGACGGAGTTGTGCGATCGTCAGCAGGCTGATCGTGGGTATCGTTCGGCGCCATCAGTAATGCGGTCCCCAGATGCGGCACCGGTGGACATCCGGGCTAGCCAGGCGAACGGGTGGTCTGGCCGTTTGTTCCTGGGCCGGCCCTGACGGCGAAAACGGCGGCCCTGTCCACGGCGCCATGCAGCCTTGTGCGTTGCCGGGCGTTGCCCTCCGCATCAACCCCGCAAGCCCCGAGGATCATGATGGCACTTGGCTCCAGCATCGCAGACGCGCTTCCGTCCGGCATCGAGAAGTTGCGGCAGCAGATGGCAGGCTTGTCGTCCAAGGCGGCCGACGCCATGCCCCCCGCGGCCGCAGTCGCTAGGCCCGCCCTGCTGCAGCAAGCGCTGGACAATGCGCCGGCGCTGCTGGAGTTGGGTACGATGCTGGTGGGCCGCCTGCGCGGGGCGGGGGACAACGTGGCGGGCCGGCTTGCGCCAGCGCCGAAGCCTGCTCCACCGCGCCGGCGGCTCCGGTTCCTGCGCCCGGTGGCGATCGGCGTTGCCGTGTTTGGGGCTGTGTATCTCATCAGCTTCATGGCTAACCCCGGCGCAGCCAAGCATCGGACGACACGGCCGATGTAGGCTTCCCGCTCCCAAATAGGTTTGCGTCCAAATTGGACGCAAACCGGTCTAGCTCTTCTGTTTGCAGTTGGGTCCAGCCGCCGCGCGTCCCGGATCGGACCGTAACCAGCTCTAGGCATCGTGGACGAGAGCCGGCGGCAGCGAACGCGTCATTCCGGATCAAGTACTACCAGGCGGTAGCCGTCGGCAGTGCCGGACGAGATGCAACAGAAGTGTCGCGGGCGCTTCGCCTTCACCACTGTTAACTCGCGCCATGCATTAGGTTGCCCTGGCTACCGACTACGATGGCACCATCGCCCATAACGGCGAGGTGGACGCACCTACGCTGGCAGCCTTGGAGCGCCTGCGCGGGGCCAGCCGCAAGCTGATCCTGGTCACGGGACGGGAGTTGGACGACCTGGTCCGCTGCATGCCCCGCTTGGACCTGTTCGACCTGGTCGTGGCCGAGAACGGCGCGCTGCTCCACTAGCCCGCGACCAAGCAGGAACGGGCGCTGGCCGCCGCTCCCCCGCCGGAGTTCGCCGAGCGGCTGCGGGATGCCGGGGTGTCGCCCTTGTCGGTGGGGCGCGTGATCGTCGCAAGCTGGGAGCCGAACGAGGGCAAGGTGCTGGCCACCATACGCGACCTGGGGCTGGAGTTGCAGATCATCTTCAACAAGGGCGCCGTGATGGTGCTGCCGGCCGGTGTCAACAAGGAAAGCGGGCTGCGAGCCGCACTCCAGGAACTCGACATCTCGCCCCGCAACGTTGTCGCAGTGGGGGATGCCGAGAACGATTTTGCCTTCCTGGATCTTTGCGGGATGCCGGTCGCGGTGGCAAACGCCCTGCCCCGGCTGAAGGACGCCGCTGCCCTTGTGACGCGGGGAGAGCGGGGCGTGGGCGTCGCCGAACTGGTGGACCTGTGGCTGGAAACCGACCTGGCCGAGGTGGACGAGACCAATGCGCGCCAGCAGGTTCTCCTGGCCGATGGGCTGGACTGCGGCGAAGGGCTGGCCCTGGTGCCGGTGCGGCAGAGCCTGTTGCTGACCGGCACCTCCGGCGGCGGCAAGAGCACGCTGACCACGGGGCTGCTGGAACGCCTGTCCGAGCATGATTTCCAGTTCGTGGTGATGGACCCGGAAGGCGACTA
>CAXTCI010000015.1:0-9974 GCA_964242325.1 uncultured Acetobacteraceae bacterium | reverse complement strand
GGCGCTGTCGCCTCGCACGCTGGACTGCGTGGACCGCGCCCTGGCCGTAGGCGACGAGGCCCGGGCGGCGCTGGCCCTGTTCGCCCGCGCGCATGGGTTGGCGGAGCCGGACAGCGCCGAGGCGGTCGAGCGTGGCGAGGTGCTGACCATGTCCCGCACCGATCCGGCGCCCCGCCGGTTCAAGATCATCCCCGGCATCAGCGAGCGGCGGCGCCACCTGCGGAAGTATGCGGAGGGCAAGCTGGGCGACGACAAGGCGTTCTTCTTCCGCGGCGCCGAGGGCAAGCTGCGGCTGCGCGCCACGAACCTGATCATGTTCCTGGAGATGGCCGACGGCGTGGACGATGCGACCTGGGCGTGGCACCGGGACCGCGGCGACTTTTCCGCCTGGGTCGAAGGCTGCATCAAGGACGCCGAGCTGGCTGCGGAACTGCGCGGCATCGAGGTTGATCGAACCCCACCAGATTCGGCTCGGCAGATGGTGCGCGCGGCCGTCGAGCGGCGATACACCGCACCGGCATAGCGTGCATAGGCGGGGTACTTCACCACTCCTGCAACCCTGCTGGCGCCCTAGCGCACGAAGATGTGTCCAGGACGCCCGGGCACCAATCGCCTGCTGGCGAGTAAGTGCTTCTCACATGGCTGGCGCTTCATCCGGCCCTGCGGCCTGCGCTGGCTGTCGTTACCAGTCGCGAAAAGGTCCGTTCGGTCCTGATGGAATGGGAAGGATTGCGCCGTGAGACTGACGTTGACCTTCCTTGCGGCCACGCCGCTGCATCAGTGGTTTCGCACTGGTGGACACCAGACCACCTGGCCTGGGTGGGCAAACTGAACCCGCTAAGGCCATCCCGCTTTTGACCCAACACGTTTTATGGAGAGTTTTATGACCTTTATCGGCTGGATCGTCCTGGGCCTCATTGCCGGGTTTATCGCCAGCAAGATCTTCGAGGGATCGGGGCAAGGTGTGATCGTTGACATCATTCTCGGCATCGTCGGCGCCTTCGTTGGCGGCTTCTTGTTCTCGTTCATCGGTGCCTCGCCTGTCACCGGGTTCAACCTTTACAGCATGTTCGTGGCGATTGTCGGCGCGGTCGTCGTGCTTTGGATCTACCATGCGCTGAGCGGGCGACGCGCCATACGGTAGGCGGAAGCCTGGGCGCGCGGCTGACCAACGGCCTGCGTCCTTTGAAACTCCGTTCGGCCACGGCGGCGCAGTTGCGCTGCCGTGGCCGAAGTTATTTTTGGGGCATCAGGAACTGATTGCTGCGACGTCACGCCGGCCTTCCCATGCATTGGACCAGACGCATATGACGTAGATCCGTCGTTCGGCCGCGCCGGCACGGTTATGGCTTGGTCCCCAGACGGAGCGCGTATGGAATCGATCTATTGGGTGATGTGCTGGGCCTGTCACCGGCGGTGCAAGCATTGTTATGAGGGCCGTTTTCGCCCCTACGTCCGCGACGAGCTGGCCGGCGTGGTCCGGGAAGCCGAACGCAACGCGCCGTTGGTGATGGCCAACCTGCCCCGGCGCATGACCTACATGGACCGCACCGACCCGGCGGCGGACGGCTCGCTACCGGAAAAGACGGGTCGGATTATCCTGTCCGGCGGCGAAAGCTTGCTGGAGGGTGTGCGTCAGCGCGTAACCTACCCGGTCATCGAGGGCCTGGTGGCGCGGTATGCCGGGGCGGGTGGCGTCAAGGTCGTCCTGCAGACCACCGGCGACCTGCTGACTCCGGGTATCGTGGCGGATTTGCTGGCGCGTGGCGTGTGGATGATCTCGGTCGCCGGGGTGGACGATTTCCACGTGGGCATGGAGGGCAAGGCAAAGCAGGACGCCTACCGCGCACGGCTGTCGGCGATGATGGAATCGCAGGGAATGCGCGCATCCGGCCTGGCGACGGTCAATCGGAAGTGGCTGGACGAGGCGGGTCCGGTGTTCAGCTTCTTTGGCGCGACGCCGGACACCTGGATCGGTAAACTGTGGCCGCGGGGCCGGTCATGGGAAAACGGGCTGAGCACGGCGACGCTGGAGGACAATTTCTGCAACCGCTGGTCTGGCGGGTTGGGCTTCCTGGACCATCAGTACTCCGGCTCGGAGGTGTCCATCGAGCCGGACGGGGCCGTGTATCCCTGCTGCATCAAGACCAAGCTACCAGTGGGTAACCTGCTGGAGGAGCCGTTGCTGGAGATCTTGGATAGCCTGCGCGGGGACCCGGTGTATGAGGCGATCAGCGCCGGGCAGCCGGAGCGTATGGGGCTGGCGGCTGGTTGGGACACGGAGCGGTTCCTGCGGGAGTCTCGCACCGTTACTCCGCAGGGCCAGCCCTATGCCAACCTGTGCGTCGGCTGTGACCGCTTCCATGCGGAGGTGCTGGCACCACGCATCGCCGCCGCCCGGGACGCCCGCCTAGCCGCCCGACAGATGCAGGACACTCCCGCATGAGCCTGACCCGGCGCGGACTGGCTGTTCTGGCTGCCTGCGCTGCCCTGCCCGCTCGGGCGCAGTCGGCGGGGTGGGACGGCATCGCTGCCCGGGCGCGTGGGCAGACCGTCGCGTTCAACGCATGGGCAGGGGACGAGCCGACCAATGCCTACATCACCTGGGCCGCGGAGCGGGTGCAGGCGATGCACGGGATCACGCTGCGCCATGTCCGCCTGCGCGACACGGGGGAGGCCGTGGCGCGGGTCGTGGCGGAGCGCGCGGCCGGCCGGGACAGCGGCGGCGCCGTGGACCTGATCTGGATCAACGGGCCAAACTTTTTGGCGCTGAAGCAGCAGGGCTTCCTGATGCGCTTTGCGGACGGGCTGCCGAACTTCGCCCTGGTGGATACGGTGGGAAAGCCGGCGACGGTGGTGGACTTCACTGTGCCGGTCGATGGGTTGGCGGCGCCTTGGCGGATGGCGCAGATCGTATTCATTTGCGACAGCGACCGGCAGCCCTCGCCGCCCCGCACGATGCGAGCGATGGCGGAGTGGGCGGCGGCGAACCGCGGGCGCCTGGCGCATCCGACGGCGCGCAACTTCCTTGGGGCGACGTTCCTCAAGCAGGCGCTGCATGAACTGGCGCCGGACCCGGCGGTGTTGCAGCAGCCGGCGACGGATGCGGGCTTCGCCGTAGTTACCGCGCCGTTGTGGGCCTGGTACGATGCCCTGCGGCCCAACCTGTGGCATGGCGGGCGGCAGTTTCCCGAGAACGGTCCGGCCACGCGCAACCTGCTGAACGATGGGGAGATTGACCTGATGGTGTCGTTCAACCCTGCGGAGGCTGCGACGGGCATCGCCGCCGGGTTGCTGCCGGCGTCGGCGCGGGCCTATGTGCTGGACGGCGGAACCATCGGCAATGCGAGCTTCGTCGCCATCCCGACCAATGCGTCGGCGCCGGACGGCGCGCAGGTGGTGGCCAATTTCCTGCTGTCGCCGGAGGCGCAGGCGCGAGCGCAGGACGTGAGGGGGATGGGAAACCCGACGGTCCTGGACCTGGCGCGGCTACAGCCGGAGGACCGGGCGCTGTTCGATGCGCTGCCGCATGCGCCGGGTATGCTGACGACGGCGGAGTTGGGACACCCGTTGCAAGAGTCGCATCCGTCATGGATGACGCGGATCACCGCGGAATGGGAGCGGCGGACGGGCGGGGGTTGACCGGCAAAGCGCCGCTACTCCCTCTCCTTCCGGGAGAGGGTTGGGGTGAGGGAGGCCGCCAGCACGAGGCGTGCCCATCGTCAACATCCAGGTTCTCGGGCGCTTTGGCAGGGCGCTTGCCCCTTCCCTCACCCCGACCCCCTTCCGGAGGGAGAGGGAGAAGGAGGGCAATTCCTGTCGCCTTGGCCGTTGGCATCGTTGTGGCACCGGTGATTGCTGGGCTGCTTGGGACGGTTCTTCCGGCTATTGGGTTGCTGCCGGTGCTCGGTGGGCGGACGCCCAGCCTGGAACCCTGGCGAGTGTTGTTCGCGCAGCCGGGGCTGGCGGGGTCGGTTCGGGTGACGCTGGTGGCCGGGCTGGGGGCGACGGGGCTGTCGCTGGGGGCGGTCGCGCTATTCTGTGCCGCAGCCCATGCGTCCCGTTGGTTCCGGTGGGTGCAGGCCGGGGTGGCGCCGGTGCTGGCGACGCCGCATGTCGCGCTGGCCATCGGAGTCCTGGCCCTGGCAGCGCCGAGCGGCGTCGCAGTGCGGCTGTTCTCACCCTGGGCAACGGGCTGGCGGCAGCCGCCGGACCTTGTCACGGTTGGAGATGGCTGGGGCGTGTCGCTGATGCTCGGGCTGGCGATGAAGGAAGCGCCCTACTTGCTGCTGATGACGGTGGCAGCGCTGAACGGGGTTCCGGCGGCTCGGTTGATGGCGGTGGCGCGGTGCCTGGGGCAGCCGGCGCCGGTGGCTTGGCTGAAGGCGGTGTTCCCGGCGGTGTATCGGCAGCTCCGGCTGCCGGTGCTGGCGGTGCTGGCCTATGCGCTCTCGGCGGTGGACGTGGCGCTGCTGCTCGGGCCCACCGGCCCACCGCCGCTCGGGGTGCTGGTGGTGAGGTGGTTCTTTGATCCTGATGTGGCCCGCTTATTCCCGGCGGCTGCGGCGGCCTGCCTGTTGCTCGCATTGACCCTGGCGGCGGTGCTGCTGTGGGTCGGCGGCGAGCGGGCGGTGGGCGCCGTTGGCCGGTGGTGGGCCGCGTCGGGCGATACCGGCGGGGCTGCGGTGATCCGGCTTGGCGGCCTGATCGTGCCTGTGCTGCTCGCGGCGGCGCTGCTGAGCTTGGGCGTGGCAGGAGTTTGGTCCGTCGCCGGGCCGTGGCGCTTTCCGGACGCCTGGCCCACCAGGATGGACGGCACCGCCTGGGCGGCGCAGGCGGGAGGAATGGCTGGGCCATTCCGCACGACGCTCGGGGCGGCGTTGGCGGCGACCGCGTTGGCGCTGCCCTTATCCATCGCCGCGCTGGAGGCTGTGGCCCGGCACGGAGCGGCGGCGCGTCCGGGATGGCTTGGGCTGGTCTATGTGCCGCTGGTGGTGCCGCAGCTTGGCTTCTTGTTCGGGATGCAGGTGGCGCTGGTGTGGCTGGGCCTAGACGGAGGCTGGGCGGCGCTGGTGTGGACGCACCTAGTGCTGGTGTTGCCCTATGTGCTGCTGAGCCTGAGGGGTCCGTGGTCGTCACTTGACCCGCGCCTGGCGCGGGTTGCGGCGGCCCTGGGCGCCTCGCCGAACCGGGTGCTGGTGCGGGTCAAGCTGCCGGTGATGCTACGACCGCTGCTGGTCGCCGCCGCGGTGGGCGTCGCCGTCAGCGCCGGGCAGTATCTGGCGACGCTGTTCGCCGGGGGTGGGCGGATGGCCAGCCTGGCGACGGAGGCCGTCACGTTGGCCTCTGGCGGGGACAGGCGGGTGCTGGGGGTCTATGCGATGGCGCAGGCCGGACTGCCGTTGCTGTTCTATGGGATGGCCCTGGGGCTGCCTCCGCTGGTGTGGCGGCACCGGGCGGCGCTGCGCGGGGCATGACGCTGCGGTTGGTGGACGCCTCCGTGGTTGCGGCTGGACGGCCTCTGTTCGCGCCGATCACGCTGGAGGTCGCACCTGGTGCGGCCGTGACCGTGATGGGACCGAGCGGGGTTGGGAAGTCCAGCCTGCTGGCCTGGGCCTGCGGCACGCTCGACCCGGCGTTGCGCGGCGTGGGCCGGGTATTGCTGGACGGAGCGGATATGACCGGGCTGCCGGCGGAGCGGCGGCGCATCGGCATCCTGTTCCAAGACGACCTGTTGTTTCCGCACCTGTCCGTGGGCGGCAACTTGGGGTTCGGCCTGCCGCAGGGGCGAGGACGGCGTGCCCGGATCGAGGCGGCGCTGGCCGAGGCGGAGCTGCCCGGCATGGCCGATCGCGACCCGGCAACCCTGTCCGGCGGGCAGCGCGCCCGGGTGGCGCTGATGCGCGCCCTGCTGGCGCGGCCCCGGGCGCTGCTGCTGGATGAGCCATTCGGACGCCTAGATGCCGGGCTGCGGGGCCGGTTCAGGAGCTTTGTGTTCGCCCATGCCGCCGCGGCGGGATTGCCGGTGTTGCTGGTGACGCATGATCCGGACGATGCCGCAGCGGCGGGTGGGCCGGTCGTGCAGATGCTGCCGTCAGCGGCGCAGTGCATGGAGGGCGCATGACGCTTCAGGCAAGGCCAGCAGGAGCGATGCCATCGAGAGCAGCGATGCGGTTCGGCAACACGCGCATAAGGCCTTGTTGGCCGCCCATTCCTCGCTGGCCAGCATAAGACTGGTGGCGACATCGAAGGCCGTCTTGGCGGCCATCGCCAGGGGCAGCAGCGGCGATTGCTCCGCCCGGTGCTGACCGCCTGCGGCAGCGAGGCCGGCGGTCGCGGCGTAGGTGCCCATCATCAAGACCGCGTCCGGCACCTGCAGCCGCTTGTAGGCGTAGTCGGAGGCGTTCACGCGCTCGGAGTCGAAGGGTCTTATTGGCGGGTCTGGCAGGCGGCGCAGGATGCCGGTCTGATACAGGATCACGACCTGGCTGATGGTGACGCCCAGTGTGGACAGGCTGACCAGTCAGCGGCGGCGGCGCAGGTCCGGGTCGGTTCGCAGGCGCAAGTTTCGGCTGGGTTCGCGGGGCGTCGGCATAGGGGTCCTCAAAGGCCGGACCAACGCCAGAAACGCCCCGTCTGTTCCCGTTCAAGACCGGACGAGTCGGCCGGGTTGAGGCCGCCAAGCATTGCGTTGCCGCAGGAAGGGCATGGCGAGCGATGGGCGCAGCCGGATGCCAGAGGGATCGCGGTAGGCCGGCACGCCGACCTGCACCTGGCGGTCCGGCACGTCCAGGCGGAAGGTGCGGTGCAGGTGGTCCCACAGGCTGAGTCCGCTGGACCAATTGCTGTCGGTTTCGGTGCGGACGGTCGAGTGATGGATGCCGTGCATCCGCGGCGTGGTCAGCACGCGGGACAGGCGCCGCTCCAGCCCCGGCGGCAGACGCAGGTTGGAATGATGGAACAGCACGGACAGGAAGAAGAACGCCTGCCAGAACCGGAGCGCCCGCGGCGACACGCCGAGCAGGGCGACCTGGGCGGCACGGTAGGGCACGGACACCAGCATGTCGGCCGCATGGAAGCGCAGTGCAGTGGTAGCGTCCATGTCGAGGTCCACATGGTGGACCAGGTGAAGCCGCCAAAGTACCGGAACCTTGTGGGTCAGGATGTGCCAAAGATAGATCGTATAATCCATGGCCAGAACAGCCACGGCGTCGCGCAGCCACGCGGACGCGGGGATACGCTGGGCGAGGCCGCGGTGCCGGGCCTCGGCCCGCTGAGCAAGGGGGCGGACCACCGGGCCTTCGACGACAGCGACGACCCCCATGCTGAGGACGCCGAGCGCGAGGTTGCGGACGATGCGGGACGGCTCCGCCTGGGTGCGTTGGCGCAGTGGCGACCGGCGCTCGCCCACCAGGATCGCGGCGGCGGCACCAAGGGTCAGGGCGGGGAGCAGAAGCTTGGAGCGGCGGGATGCCATGCTGAACGAGATGCGGCCCCCTCCCCTGCCCCGCAAGGCCGCATGACGCCGCGCGTCGTGCTGTTCACCCGCTGGCCGGAACCAGGGCGGGCGAAGACGCGGCTGATCCCGGTCCTGGGTGCAGGCGGTGCCGCGGCGCTGCACGGACGGTTGACGCAGCGGGTGCTGGGCGCGATGCGGGACAGCGGCTTGCCGATGGAGGTGCGTGCGACCGGGGCACCGCTGCCGCGGTTCCGCGGGTGGCTGGGTGAAGAGCCGGTGTTGGTGGACCAGGGCGATGGTGACCTGGGCATGCGGTTGCTGCGCGCGGCCGAACCGCCGGTGATCCTGATCGGCGCCGACATCCCGGACCTTTCGGCTGCCTGCCTGCAAGCCGCTGCTGCCGCATTGCGGGATGCCCCGGCAGTGATCGGCCCGGCGGAGGACGGCGGCTACTATCTGCTCGGCTTGCGGACGCCGATGCCGTTCCTGTTCGCGGCGATGCCATGGGGCACCGACCAGGTGTTCACCATCACTGCAGAGCGGCTGGCGGACCGCGGCATTGTCCCTGCCCTGCTGCCGACGCTTGCTGACCTGGATCGGCCAGAGGACCTGGCGCGCTGGCCGGAGTTGATGCCGTGACGGGCGTCGCGGTCGTCATCCCGATGCTGAACGAGGCCGCGGCCCTGCCCCGGCTGCTGCGTCACCTGGCGCTGCTGGACCCGGTGCCGGCCGAAATCCTGGCGGTGGACGGCGGCAGTACGGACGGATCGGTTGGCATCGCGCGGGCGGGCGGCCTGCGGGTCGTGGAGCATCCGGTTCGGGGGCGTGCGGCACAGATCAACCGTGGGGTACAGGAAGTATCGGCGCCGTTCGTGCTGGTGCTCCATGCGGACACCTTACTGCCTGATGATGCGGTTGCAGTGGTGTGCAGGGTGTTGGCCGACCCACGGACGGCGCTGGCGGGCTTCACGCCGCTGCTGAGCGGATTTGATGGGGTGCGTTGGGGCACGAGCCTGCACAACGTTCTGAAGACCTGGTATGCGCCGCTGCTGTTCCGGCCCAGTCTATTCCTACGCGGGGGACGGCTGCTGTTCGGCGATCATGCGATGTTTTTCCGCCGGGCCGACTTCCTGGCCGTGGGCGGCTGCGACCCGGCGCTCACTGTCATGGAGGATGCAGACCTGTGCATACGCCTGGCGCGGCTGGGCAGGGTCAGGCTGGTCAACCGCATCGTCATCACCAGCGATCGGCGCGTGGCGGCCTGGGGCGGGCTGCGGGCGAACTGGATCTACCTGCGGATCGGCGTTGCGTGGGGGCTGGGCCAGCGCAAGCGGTTGGACCGCCATTACCCCGACGTGCGTTAGGCTGCGGCCTGCCGACGAGCGGTGATGTAGCCGGTGGCCAGGCAGTGATCCACCAACCGGCGCAGGAAGGCATGGCCGGTAGCAGGACACTGCCGACCGCTGAGGTCCTGCAGGTTGCGGTCGTCAAAGCACGGGTTGTTTTGCAGGTATCCCTCCAGCATGGCTGATACCTGGGCGACAAGGCTCCGCTCGTTGGGGAGCAGGGCGCCGGGGTCGAACTGTTCGGGGGAAACCAGGCGCGGTGCATACAGCATGGGATAATCGTAGGCCAAACCGGCCAGCGCCGACACGGGGACTGGGCAGCCCGATACCAGGTGGAACGTACGTCCGGCAGCAGCCTGCATGTTTTCGGCGATGTCGGTCAGGCCGCCGATCACGTGGTCGATGGGAACAAGGTTCAGGGTGGCGCCAGGGGCCACCGGCAACGTGCTGATACGGCCTTCTGCCACCAAGCGGATCAGGCCATAGATGCTGCCGAACACGCCGACGGCGCCAGTTTCGGAGTTGCCTACGACGATAGAGGGACGAGCAATTGCAACCGTCCGGCCCGCCGCACGGGCTGATGCGGTGAGTGCCTCGGCCGCGGCCTTGCTGCGTTCGTAGCCGTTGTGAAAGCCGTGGCCACCATCCCCATTGCCTTCGCGGATCGGGCCACCGCGTCGTCCGCAAACATAGGCCGTGCTGACGTGCAGCACTGGCGTCTCGCCGGTCGAGGCCAAGACATTTGCAGTGCCGCGGATGTTCACGGAGTCATATACCTGGGCCGGCAACGCGAAACCTGTGACCGCGGCGCAATGTACGACCAGGTCAAACCCGGTCAGCAGGCCGTCGGGCAAACCAAGGTTCGGCTGTTCCACATCTCCTGCGAGCGTTGCCACCTCGCCTGGTCGAGGCAGGCTGCCGGTCCAGGGAACAGCTGAAATTGGCTGCCCGTCGTTGCGGCGCAGCGCAGTGTTGCGGTGTTGCAGCGCGACGATGCCGTGTCCGCGCCCGGACAAGTGGCCAGTCAGCTCGCGGCCAAGCAGGCCGGCGGCTCCGGTGACGAGGATGCGCATGTGCCAGAAATCCCCTGGGACCGAAGCACATGGCGCGCAGCGGAAATCCCTCAATAATGCATTTGATTGGTAAAAGAAAGTTAAGATGTGTTGCAT
>CAXTCI010000014.1:0-48000 GCA_964242325.1 uncultured Acetobacteraceae bacterium | reverse complement strand
ACCAAAGTCAGATCTTTTTTATAATGATATAGCAATAACACATCTCGCATTTGCGAGACGGAGCCTGAAAACCAGTAGGATAGGCTCTGCGTTGGGCAGACGAACGGAAAGGGATAGCAATGCGACTCCACAGGACAGAAGCCGGCAACAACCCTTTCCGTCCCGGCGCTGCCCGGTCTGACTTGATTTGCTTCTCTCATCTGCGGTGGGACTTCGTTTTCCAGCGTCCGCAGCATCTCCTGAGCCGGGCTGCCCGGACCATGCGCGTATTGTTCTGGGAAGAGCCGCTGCACACTACGGCGGACCGCGCCAGCGTGGACCGCCGTGTATCGCCCGAGGGGGTCATCATCCTGCAGCCGCGTATTCCGCAAGGGCAGGATTGGGCGACAGCGCAACGTCCACTGTTGGACCAAGTGATGCGGGAGTTCGGGGTCCATGATCCCCTGCTTTGGTATTACACGCCTCACGCGCTGCAATTCTCCCGCCACCTGCACGGCACAGCAATCTATGATTGCATGGATGAGCTGTCTGCTTTCGCCGGCGCCGATCCGGCTCTGCCAGAACTTGAGCGGCGCTTGATGCAGAGGGCCAGCTTGGTCTTTACCGGTGGCCGCAGCCTTTATGAGGCGAAGCAGGGGCAGCACGCCGAGGTCCATGCCTTCCCGAGCGGCGTGGATGTCGGCCACTTTCTACCTGCCCGCGGCGCACTGTCGGACCCCTCGGACCAGCAGGCGATCCCGCACCCACGTATAGGGTTCTATGGCGTATTGGACGAGCGGCTGGACCGTAACCTGCTCGCGGCTGTCGCCGACCTACGGCCGGACACGCACTTCGTCCTGATCGGCCCGACTGCGAAGATTGATCTGGACGAGCTGCCGCGGCGGCCGAACCTGCATTACCTCGGCAGCAAGCGATATCCCGATCTGCCGGCCTATGTCGGCAACTGGGACGCGGCGATGATGCCGTTTGCCCTGAACGAGGCGACAAGGTTTATCAGTCCTACCAAGACGCCCGAGTACCTCGCGGCCGGACGCCCTGTGGTGTCCACCCCCGTGGTGGACGTGGTGCGGCAATACGGCGCCACTGCCGGCGTGTGGGTGGCCGGAAGTGCGGCCGAGTTCGCGGCGGCGACCGATGCGGCGCTGGTGCAGGCGGCGGGACCAACGACTTGGCTGGCTTTGGTGGATCAGGCGCTGTCCGAGATGTCGTGGGATGCCATCTGGTCCCGCATGTCCCTCCTGATCGAAGGGCATCGGCAGGCCCCGGACGCGATCCCGCTTCGCAAGCCAGTGGCCGAATACGATGTGCTGATCGTGGGCGCCGGGTTTGCCGGGTCAGTGCTGGCGGAGCGCATGGCGGCAGGCTCCGGCAAGCGCGTGCTGCTGGTTGACCGGCGCCCGCATATCGGCGGCAACGCTTATGACCAGCATGATGCCGCAGGCGTGCTGATCCATCCCTACGGCCCGCATATCTTCCATACCAACTCGCAGGCGATCCTCGATTATTTGTCCCGCTTCACCGAGTGGCGGCCGTATGAGCACCGGGTGCTGGCGGAAGTGCGCGGGATGCGCTTGCCCATGCCGATCAACCGGCAGACGGTGAACCAGTTCTTCGGCGTGAACCTGACACAAGACGAGGTCGAAGCGTTCCTGGAAAGCAAGGCGGAGCACGTGGACACGGTACGCACCTCCGCCGACGTGGTACTCGGCAAGGTAGGGCGCGAGCTGTATGAGGCGTTCTTCCAAGGTTACACTCGCAAGCAGTGGGGTCTTGACCCATCGGAGCTGGACAAGTCCGTTACGTCCCGTGTGCCAACGCGCACCAACGATGATGACCGCTACTTCACCGACCAGCTCCAGCAGATGCCGCTGCACGGCTACACCCGGATGTTCGAGCGTATGCTGGACCATCCCGGCATTACCGTCGCCCTGGGCACGGATTTTGGAGACGTGGACCCCGCTTGTTATGATCAACTGATTTTTACCGGGCCAATAGATGAGTTTTTCGGCCATCGCTACGGCAAGCTGCCCTACCGGTCCCTGCGATTCCGGCATGAAACGCATGACGAGGCTTGGTTGCAGCCAGTCGGAGTTGTCAATTACCCGGCGGAGGCCGTGCCTTATACCCGTATTACCGAATTCAAGCACCTGACTGGGCAGACGCACGCGAAGACTAGTCTGTGCTATGAATATCCTTCGGCCGAAGGCGACCCATACTACCCCGTGCCACGACCGGAGAATACGGCACTGTTCCAGAAATACCAGGCCCTGGCAGACGCAACGCTGAACGTGACCTTCGTCGGTCGCTTGGCTACTTACAAGTATTACAATATGGATCAGGTTGTTGGTCAGGCGCTGGCGACATATCAGCGGCTGCTCGCAAAGGAATGCCTGCTCCAAGAGGCTGAGGCGAGCCCGGCGGCTGCGGCCGAGTAGGGTCGTGGAACTGCGGCGGGCATGGATCGCGTTGCTGTTCCCAGTCCCGCTCGCAGGCATTGGGAGTGGCGGCGGGTAAAACCCTAGTTACCCTTCGATCAACGCCGTCACCGGCACCCGGGTCAGTTGGGCGATCCAGCGCAACGCGCCCGGCCAAGCCCGGGCCGCTAGCACTGCGAGACCGGGCGCGACACGTCCGGCCCTCAGCAGCACCGACGCCCGGGTGATCTGCGCCGCCAGGTCACGCCGAAGGTTACGATGATATGCGCCGGCATCGCCGCCTGGCAGGGCAGCAACCGCGGCGAAGGCGGTGTGCAGCGCGATGGACATACCATCCCCGGTGAAGGAAGCGATGACGCTAGCTTGATCTCCCAAGCGGAACAGGGTGGGCAGTTCCCCTTGCGTTGGCCGGTGCATATAGCCGTAGGGAACACGGAAAATGGATAAAGGGCGGTCCAGCAACGTCGTAGCGCCGGCCAACCGGCGTCGGAGATGCGGAGCATCTCGCTCCAGCGCGTCTTGCAGGCCCAGCCAAGCCGAGCCGGCGGCAGTGAAGCGGTCACGGCGTATGAGCAGGCATAGGTTGGCGGCCCCGCCCTCGACCAATTGCAGCCCGGCATAGCCACCACTCAGCAAGAGCAGCTCGACGTGCCCGGCCAGGTCGGCATGTTGGCCGGGGGCCAGGTGCAGGTACATCTTCACGCCCACCAGGTCCTCAGGAGGACGGCCGGGCTGCCGGCGGACGCCGCGCAAGTCATGCTTGCCCGTTGCCAGGAACACGGCGCGGCCCGGGATCGAGCCATGCCCGGCCACGTCCAGCCCGGCAGCCTCGATGCCCCGGACGGCATGGCCCCGCAGCACCTGCGCGCCCTGCTTCGCGGCAAGATCCAGCAACGCGGCATCCAGCGCCCGGCGGGTCAGGCCATAGCCAAGGAAAGGAAGGCGGGCCGCCGCCATACGGTCCCGATGCACCAGCCGGACGGAATGGATCGGCGCCGCCCCGAGCGCCGGCAGGTCCAGGCCGAGCCGGCGCAGGTAGCCCTGCGCTTCCGTGCTGATGAACTCGCCGCAAATCTTGTCGTGCGCGGCCGATGCCCGCTCGATCAGCAGCGCCCCGGGGCCGAGCAAGCAGGCCGCGGCAGCACCTGCCACGCCGCCACCGGCGATCAGCACCGTCACGCCGTGGGGCGCTCCTTGATGCGGCTGACGCATAAACGGAAGGGCATGTGCCAGCGCACCTGCGCCACTCCTGCCAATCCAGCCCGGCGCAGCAGCGTCTCCCAGTCACGCCGGCGGAAGCTGCGCGTCACGCTGATCGCGCCGTCATGCCGCACCATCGGATGCCAGCCCGCGGCGGCGGACATCACGCGGAAACCCTCGTAGGCCAGGGCGTGCCGGTGCAGGTCGTTGACGAACCAGCCGCGGGCGGCGCTGCGCTCCATCCAGACGAGGAAATCCACGGCCTGGGCATCAGACAGATGGTGGGTGAACAGGGAGCTGAGCACCACGTCATGCCCACCCGGCGGCAGATCGAACACGTCCCCGGTCCGGTACTGGATGCCCCATTCTGGAGGCGTTGCGGCCTGTGCCGCCGGCGCGCTGGCCGGGTCCAAGTCCACGCCCGCGAGGTCCAGCGCCACCCCGGCGCGAGCACTCCAGCGGTGGATGCGACGCAGCATGTCGCCTTCGCCGTAGCCAACGTCCAGCACGCGCAGCGGAGTACCAGGCGGCAGCCCGCGCGATATCCGGCGCATGAAGGCTATCGTCGGCAGCCGGGCCAACGTGACGGTGTTGACCGTGGCGAGGTCCGCCAGCACGGAAGCCAGCACCTCGGGCGAGACGGACTGCTCGTCCATCCACTCCCGCTGCTGGCTGCGGCGGCGCAGGTCCACCGGATCAGACCCGGGTGAAGCGGAAGGTCTCCGCGGCCAGGCCCGGCCCGAACGCCATCGCCATGCCGCTGCCGACTGCTCTGCCCGCCAGGATACGCGCCAGTACGAACATCAGCGTCGCCGAACTCATGTTGCCGACGTCCCGAAGCACGCCGCGCGAGTAGTCCAGCGCATCTACAGCCAGGCGTAGTCCTTGCTCGACTCCATCCAGCACGGTGCGTCCGCCGGCGTGGACCGCCCAAAGCGCGATGTCCCGCGGGTCCTCGCCGCGCATCAGGCCGTCGGGGTGGTTGCGGTCGGCCTCGGCCCGTAGGGCGGTGGCGATCCGGCCCGGAACCTGCCCGGACAAGTGCATGTCAAAGCCCTGGTCGCCGATGCGCCAGGTAATGAGGTCCTGCGTGTCCGGCAAAGTGGTGGAGCGGAAGTCGTGCAGCGCCAGGCCATGCGGCTCCGCCGTCACCAGCGCGGCAGTGGCGCCGTCGCCGAATAGCAGGAACGTCAGCACCGTTTCCAGGTCCGACACCTCCTGCATGTGCAGGGAGCACAGTTCCACGTTCACGATCAGCACGCGGGCTTGGGGATCGGAGCGGATGATGTGCCGCGCCGACCGAAGGGCTGGGACGCCGGCGTAGCAGCCCATGAAGCCGATCATCGTCCGCTCCAACGCGCCGCCCAGGCCCAGGCGTTCGGCGATGAGCTGATCCAGGCCCGGGGCGGTGAAGCCGGTGCAGCTTACGGCGATCAGGTGGGTGATCCCGTCCTCCACCGTGATCCCGGCGTCGGCCACGGCGGCGAGCGCCAGTGCCACGGCGTCCCGGGCGTAGATCTTCATACGCGCTCCGGTCGTGGGGAAGGCGCCGCGGCGGTAGAAGCCGGTGGTGTCCACGTCCTCGGCGCCGGGAGCACCGGGTTGGAAATGCGACCAGCGGTGATCAATCGCGGAGCGCACAACTAGCCGGTCGAACATCACCCGCGCTTTGTCGTCCACCAGCATGTCGCGTCCGAGCGCAACGAAGGCGTCGTGCACGTCATGTGGAGGGTTGGCAGTGCCGATGCGGTTGACATAAGCAGTCGTCATGGTGGGGGTCCGGCTGCTGCGCTTGGTGCGGCTGTTATGGCGATTACCGCATTCAGCCCGCCGAACGCAAAGGAGTTGGACAGCGCCGCGCGCATCGGCAGGGCGCGGGCCGTGTTGGGGATGATGTCCAAGTCGCACTCCGGGTCAGGTTCGCGAAAGTTGGCGGTGGGAGGCACCATGCCGGTGCGGAGGGCCATGACGGTGGCCACGGCCTCCAGCCCGGCGCCAGCCGACAGGCAATGGCCGATCATGCTCTTGTTGCTGCTTGCCGGCGGCGGGCGGCGGAACACCTGGTGCAGCGCCGCGGATTCCGTCTTGTCATTCAAGCGGGTGCCGGTGCCATGCGCGTTGACCCAGCCGATTTCGGACGGGTCCAGCTCGGCGTCATCCAGCGCCGCGTGCATCGCCGCGGCAGCGCCGGCGGCGTCTGGCGCGGTCAGGTCGGCGCCGTCGGCGGTCATACCGCTGCCGGCCAGTTCCGCCAGGATCGTGGCGCCCCGGCGGGTCGCATGGTCCCAATCCTCCAGCACCAGGATGCCGGCACCCTCGCCGAGCACCAGGCCAGTGCGGTCGCGGGAAAATGGACGGCAGGTGTCGCTGCTCAGCACGCGCAAGGCCTCCCAGCACTTGAACACGCCGGGGACGATGGAGGCATCGGCGCCGCCGGTGATCACCACGTCCGCCCTGCCCAACCGGATCGTGTCCGCGGCCAACGC
This sequence comes from uncultured Acetobacteraceae bacterium, assembly GCA_964242325.1. GTDB lineage: Bacteria > Pseudomonadota > Alphaproteobacteria > Acetobacterales > Acetobacteraceae > DASWOJ01. The sequence goes on along the minus strand of CAXTCI010000014.1, from coordinate 41,879 downwards.
GATGGCGTGATTGGCGGAGGAGCAGGCTGAGGCGACGGCATAGGATGGGCCATGCAGCCCGAACTCCATCGTCAAATGCGACGCCGCGCCATTGGTCATGATGCGCGGCACCGTCAGCGGATGCACCCGCGTCGCACCTTCTCCATAGAACGCGAGATAGGCGGCATCCAGGCTAACTTGGCCGATGACAGCCGCGACAATGACGGCCCGGCGATGCGCCTGGGCTGGGTCCGCCTGCAATCCGGCCTGCGACACCGCTTCCCGCGCGGCGACGACGGCAATTTGGGCACCGCGGTCCAGCAGCGGCAGCCGCCGCGGCTCGAAATGGTCGGACGGCTCGAAGCCGGGGATCTGTGCAGCGATGCTGGCCGTCAGCCGGTTCGTGGGAATGCCGGTGATTGGGCCAATGCCGCTGCGCCCCGCCAGCATCCCGGCCCACACGTCCGTCACGTTAAGCCCCAGGGCGCACATCGCGCCGAGTCCAGTGATGGCGACCCGACGCCGATGCGGGTCACGCACCCGGCTGCAAACCCGCGGGCGAAGCATGGTCGAGGGTTGCCAGCACATGCCTGACCAGATCGCCGACCGTTTGAAACTCGGAACCGGAGCGTTCCGACACCACGGGGATGTCCACCTTGTATTTTTCCTCGATGGCAAAAATGGCCTGCACAAGGTCGAGTGAGGGGATGCCGAGGTCGCTGATCTGGGCGTCAGGCACCAAGCGGGTGCGATCCACCGCGGTTTCCTTGGCGACGATGTCCAGGATATCGTTGGCGCGCGGGTCGTCCATGGTTGTATTTAGGCCTGCTCTGCTATCTGAGGGCTAGCATAGATGGGTTGTGGGCCGCCGCGCAAAAGGCAGACGGATGAGTATGGGCGGGGTTAACCGGGTCCGGGGGTGCCGAGGTTCGCTATGCCGCCTGCGACATGGGCGGGCGCAGGCCCGTTAAGGCGGGACATGTCCGATTGGGGTGCGGCTTGGTCCGTCGCCTGGTTACCAGGGAGCAGGTCAGCGGCCAGGGCAGCCTGCTCCGCCGAAGCTTGCACGGTCAGCAGCGTCCCGCCCCGGCCACCACTGTGCTGGTCCACCAGGCTGATCTGGTCGTGTGGTATGCCAGCCTGCTCCAGACGGGTGGCAGCCTGCCGCGCTTGCTCATGGTTATCGAACAGGTGGGCAATGGGGGTTGTCATGCGGGTGAACTCCGGCGGCTGTAGAGAAAGCGCAGCAATGCGGGTCCGGTTGCGGCACGGCGGCGCCATCGTGTACGCCTTCGTCCCGCTTGCAACGAGGTGCCGGCCATGCGTGAACCGCCTGATACCCAGCCAGGTGCGCCAGACGCCGTCGAAGCGGCACTGGAGCGGCTGGGCAAGCTGACCGCAGCCGGCGCCTCGCCCGACGCGGTGACGCGGCTGGTCGGCGAGATCGTCGCCGGATGGGCTGGCGAGGCGGACATGGACGCAGCCGCCGCCCAGGCCCGCATCGGCCAGATGTGGGACAGCCTGACGAAAGACGAGGCGGATCTGGAGGAAGCGATCAGCGACGCCGGGGAGGGTGACGGCGCGTCCTTGGCGATGGCCCGGCGTATTAGGGCTGCGTTGCAGGCAGCGATCCGCGCCTTGGCGATGGTGGCGGAGCGGTTTGGTTAGGCGTTCCCTGGCGCTCGTCCGGCTGCAAGCCACGCCGCTTTAGAACTGAAATCTCAAGGCTCTAGACGTCCAGGTTCGCCACTTTCAGCGCATTGCCCACGATGAAGTCCCGCCGCGGCTCCACCACGTCGCCCATCAGGGTGGAAAACACCTGTGCCGCGTCCTCCACGTCGCCGACGCGCACCTGCAGCAGGGTCCGAACCGCCGGGTCCAGCGTGGTTTTCCAGAGCTGGTCCGGGTTCATCTCGCCCAGGCCCTTGAAGCGTTGGATCGCCAAGCCCTTGCGGCCTTGCGTGAGGATGCGGTCGAACGCCGTTGCCGGGCCGGCAACCTGTGCTTCCGCCCGGTCCAGCGTCAAAGTTGCCGGCTCGGCGAACCGTCCATGCAGCTCCTCGGCCCGTTCCGCCAGCCAACGCGCTTCCGTGCTGCGCAGCGTGCCGGCATCCACGGTGAACCGCTCGGCCACGCCGCGCACCGTACGGGCGAGATGCAGGCCACGGTCATCGGCCCATACCTTCCACGTGCGCTCGGCGGGGAGCGAGACGGCATTCAACCGCTGCACCAGTTCGCCGCTGACCGCAGTGGCCTGGCTGGGGTCAGGCGTCAGCGCGCCAGCGACCGCCGCCTGTTCCAGCAACCCCGTGGGCACGGAGACCGACAGGCGGCGCAGGTTGCCTGCGGCTTCCCGCAGCCAGGCCAGCTCTCCCGTCATGTCGGCGCCAGCGAACATGCGGCCATCCGTATAGGTCAGCCGTGCCTCCGCCAGCGCCTTGTCGAGCAGGTAGTCCTCAAGTGCCGCGTCGTTCTTCAGGTAGCGCTCGTCGTTGCCGCGCTTGGCGCGATACAGCGGGGGCTGGGCGATATACAGATGCCCGCGCTCGATCAGCTCCGGCATCTGGCGGAAGAAGAACGTCAGCAGCAGCGTGCGGATGTGGCTGCCGTCCACGTCCGCGTCCGTCATGATGTTGATGCGGTGATAGCGCAGCTTGTTGACGTCGAAGCCGCCCTGCTCCGGCTCGCCACGGCCGATGCCGGTGCCAAGGGCGGTGATCAGCGTGCCGATCTCGGCGCTGCCCAGCATCCGGTCGAACCGCGCCCGCTCTACGTTCAGGATCTTGCCCTTCAACGGCAGGATCGCCTGGAACTTGCGGTCGCGGCCCTGCTTGGCCGAGCCGCCGGCGCTGTCGCCCTCGACGATGAAGATCTCGGACTTGGCGGGGTCGCGCTCCTGGCAGTCCGCCAGCTTGCCCGGCAGGCTGCTCACGTCCAGCACGCCCTTGCGCCGGGTCAGCTCACGCGCCTTGCGGGCGGCCTCACGCGCCGAGGCGGCATCCATCACCTTCTGGATGATGGACTTGGCCTCCTTGGGATGGGTTTCGAACCAATGGGACACCGCGTCGGCGACGGCGGCCTGCACGACGGGCTGCACCTCGCTGCTGACCAGCTTGTCCTTGGTCTGGCTGCTGAACTTGGGGTCTGGGACCTTCACCGAGAGCACGGCGGTCATGCCCTCGCGCATGTCATCGCCGACCAGGTCCAGCTTGTCCTTCTTGCCCATCCCCTCGGCATACTTCGTCACCACCCGGGTCAGCGCTTGACGGAAGCCGGCCAGGTGGGTGCCGCCGTCGCGCTGCGGAATGTTGTTGGTGAAGCAAAGCATCGTCTCATGGAAGGAGTCGTTCCAGGTCAGCGCGAACTCGACGCGGATGCCGACCTGGCTTTCCTCGGTGGTGACGCTGATAGGCTGGGCCACCACTGCGGTCTTGCTGCGGTCCAGCCAGGCGACGAAGGCGACCAGGCCGCCGTCATACTTGAACTGGGTTTCCTGCGCGGGCGCATGGCGCTCGTCGCGCAGGGTGATGGACAGGCCGCTGTTCAGGAACGCCAACTCCCGCAGCCGCCGCTCCAGGATGGCGTAGTCGAACTCCACCTTGGTGAAGGTGCCCTTGCTGGGCTTGAAGATGACCTCGGTGCCGCCGGGCTTGTCGCTGGGGCCGATGATCCGCAGCGGCTCCGTGGTGTCGCCGTGCTCGAAGCGGATAAAGTGCTCCAGGCCGTTGCGCCAGATGCGGACTTCCATCCATTCGGATAGGGCGTTGACGACGGCGGCGCCGACGCCGTGCAGGCCACCGGATACCTTGTAGCTGTTCTGGTTGAACTTGCCGCCTGCATGCAGCCGGGTCAGCACAACCTCTGCGGCGCTGACGCCTTCTTCCAGGTGCATATCGGTCGGAATGCCGCGGCCGTCATCGCGCACGGTCACGCTGCCATCGCCGTTCAGCGTCAGCGAGCAGGTCGTGGCATAGCCGGCCTGCGCCTCGTCCACGGCGTTGTCGATGATCTCGAACGCCATGTGGTGCAGGCCGGAGCCGTCGTCGGTGTCGCCGATATACATGCCTGGACGCTTGCGGACCGCATCCAAGCCCTTCAGGACGGAGATGGAGGCAGCGTCATAAGCGTCAGGCAGATGGGCTTCATGCTCAGGCTGCGGCGCAGCGTTTTCGGACATGCCGGCGGGTGACCTCGGTGGGGGGTGATTCTGCATGCAATATAGGTAGTTTCGCTGGAGAAAGACAGTGCAGGACGCCTTCGGCCCGCGGGCGTCCCCGCCAAAGGAGATGGTGTTTGCCCACAGCCGCGATCCCGGTTTACCCGGCAGAACTGGTCGCGGTCCTGATCGCCGTCACGGCGGGCCAGCCGCGCATCCTGACGGTCCAGGCCGGACGCGCGCTGCCGTCCGGACCATTCGAACTCGGCCATAAGTCCCTGCAATCCAGCCTGCGCGCCTGGGTGGAGCAGCAGACCCATCATCCCCTGGGCTATGTCGAGCAGCTATATACCTTTGCCGACCGCGGCGGGGCTGGGATTGCATCCACCCCCCACGCGATTTCGATCAGCTACCTCGCCTTGACCCAGGAAGGGCGGGCATCGGGCGGTTACGATGCGGGCTGGCAGGGCTGGTATGACTACTTCCCGTGGGAGGACCAGCGGACCGGGCCGTCCCTGGCGATCCACGCCCTGGCAGCGGGGCTGCGGGACTGGGCCGGCACCGCGCGCGATCCGGCCGCGTCAGATGATCGGTGGCAGCGCGCCGCCATCACCTTCGGCCTCGATGGCCGCGAGTGGAACGAGGAGATGGTGCTGCAACGCTACGAGCTGCTCTACGAAGCCGGCCTGGTGCCCGAGGCGCCGCAACCGCAGGCTCAGTTCGCTCCCGGGCGGGCGATGGCACTCGACCACCGCCGCATCGCCGCCACCGGCATCGCCCGCCTGCGCGCCAAGATCAAATATCGTCCGGTCGTCTTCGAGCTGCTGCCGCCGGAGTTCACCCTGCTGCAACTACAGCGGACCATCGAGGGCATCGCCGGGCGCCTGCTCCACAAGCAGAACTTCCGCCGGCTGATCGAGCAGCAGGACCTGGTCGAGGACACCGGCGCCATCTCGTCCGGCACCGGCGGGCGCCCGGCAAAGCTGTTCCGCTTCCGCCGGGAGATCCTGTCCGAGCGCGCCGTCACCGGGACCAAGCTGCCGCTTTCCCGTCCTTGACACCCATAATGCTCATACCCAGCATAACTAGTAGTGCTCTTGGGGAGTATATCATGGGTGCCGAAACAGCCGTCCTGTCCCGTACCGACGCCCTCTACGACCGGGTCAAGCGGGTGGTGGTGCCTGCGGAGTGGCCCAGCTTCGCGGAGGAGATCGAGGCGATCCTCAGGCTCAAGCAGGAGCGGAACGCGGTCATCCTCGCCCACACCTATCAAACGCCGGAGATCTATCACTGCGTCGCGGACGTCGTGGGTGACAGCCTGGCGTTGGCGCGCAAGGCGATGGCGGTCGAAGCCGATGTGATCGTGATGGCGGGCGTGCACTTCATGGCCGAGACGGCAAAGCTGCTGAACCCCGGCAGGACCGTGCTGATCCCGGACCAGAGGGCTGGATGTTCGCTGGCTGAATCCATAACCCCGGCGGACGTTCGCCTCCTGCGCCAGCGCCATCCTGGCGTGCCCATCGTCACCTACGTGAACACCTCCGCAGCGGTGAAGGCGGAGTCTGACATCTGCTGCACCTCGGGCAATGCCCGGGAAGTGGTGGAGTCGCTCGGCGCGCCCGAGGTCATCATGCTGCCGGACGAATACCTGGCCCAGAACGTCGCCCGCGAGACCGGGGTGCGCATCATCAGTTGGGCCGGCCACTGCGAGGTCCATGAGCGGTTCACCCCGGCAGACATCCAGCAGGTGCGGGACGGGCATCCCGGCGTCGTGGTGCTCGCCCATCCCGAATGCCCGCCGGACGTGGTTGCCGCAGCCGATTTCGCCGGGTCCACCGCCGCCATGTCGGACTATGTCGGGCGCCGGCAGCCGCCGCGCGTGCTGCTGCTGACGGAATGCTCGATGAGTGACAACGTCGCCGTCCACCATCCAAACGTCGAGTTCGTGCGTCCCTGCAACCTGTGCCCGCACATGAAGCGCATCACTCTGGCCAACATCCGGCAGTCCCTGCAGAAGATGCGGCACGAGGTGGTGATTGATCCGGCGGTGGCCGCACGTGCCCGCCGAGCCGTCGAACGCATGTTGGAGGTTTGACCATGGACGCCCCGATGGAAACGATGGTGGCGGCCCTGTCTCCGCTGCCCCGTGTGATGCTGGAGCCGCTGGTGCGCGGCGCCCTGCTGGAGGACCTCGGCCGGGCAGGGGACTTGACCACGGACGCCATCGTGCCCGCCGACCGTTGGGCGGAGACGGCGCTTGCCGCCCGTCAGCCGGGAGTGGTTGCGGGGCTGGACCTGGCGGCGCTGGCCTTCCAGTTGATCGAGCCCGGCATCAGCGTCACCATCAATAAGCCGGATGGCAGCAAGGTGTCCCCCGGCGACGTGATCGCTACCATACGCGGTCCGGCGCGGGGAATGCTGACCGCCGAACGGACGGCGCTGAACTTCCTGTGCCACCTGAGCGGCATCGCCACGGTCACGGCCTCGATCGCTGCCGCCATCAGCGGCTACGGAACCCGGGTCACGTGCACCCGCAAGACGACCCCGGGGCTGCGGGCAGTGGAGAAATATGCTGTGCGGGCTGGCGGCGGCAGCAATCACCGCTTCGGCCTGGATGATGCGGTTCTCATCAAGGACAATCACGTCGCCATTGCCGGCGGCATCCGCCAGGCCGTGGAGCGGGCGCGGCGTGGCGTCGGCCACTTGGTGAAGATCGAGGTGGAGGTGGACACCCTGCGCCAGCTTGAGGAGGCGTTGGCGCTCGGCGTGGACGCCATCCTGCTGGACAACATGACGCCGGAGATGCTGGCCGAGGGTGTGGCGATGGTGGCGGGGCGGGCGGTAACGGAGGCGTCGGGCCGAGTTACGCCGGCCTCGGCGCCTGCCATCGCGGCGTCTGGCGTTGACCTGATCTCGGTCGGCTGGCTGACGCACAGCGCGCCGGTGCTGGACATCGGCCTGGATTTCCAGGCTTAGGCTTGAATGCTGTCAGGCGCGGGGCGGGTCCTCTGGGACCAGCGCTCCGTCGCCCGCCCGCAGCCATTCCGCCGGGCCGTCCAGCGCCGCGAACGGCGCCGGATCGGTGCCGGTTATCAGGACTTGGGCTGACATCGCCGACAGGGCATCCCATAGCGCCGTCCGGCGCTGGGCGTCCAAGTGGACCGCAGGCTCATCCAGCAGCAGCAGCGGAGCCGCGCCGCGCTCGTCGGCGATCAGTGCGGCGTGGCCCAGCACGACCCCGGTCAGCAGCGCCTTCTGCTGCCCGGTGCTGGCCAGCGCCGCCGGCAGCCCGGTCTCGGCGTCGGACAGCGCCATGTCCGCCCGGTGCGCGCCCAGGGATGCCGATCCCGCCCCTGCATCCTGCCCGCGACTGTTAGCCAGGCCGGCGCGGAGCCAGTCTTCCACCGCCAGCGCGGGTTCCACCGCCAGCCGGTCCGCCACCCGGTCCAGCAGGGTCAACTGAGCCGCCGGGAACCGGCCGTTGACACCTGCTACCAACACCTGATTCAGCCGGGCCACCAAGCCGGCGCGTGCGGCTGTCGCGGCGACGGCGTGCCGGGCCATGCTGTCCTCCAAGGCCGTCAGCCAAGCCGGGTCTGCGCCGCCTGCTGCCAGCAGGCGGTTCCGGCCGGACAACGCCGTTTCATAAGCCGAGACCTCCCGGGCATGGCCCGGCTCCAGCGCCCAGACCAGCCGGTCGAGGAAGCGGCGTCGCCCGGACGCGCCTTCCTGGAACAGCCGGTCCATCTGTGGCGTCAGCCAGACCGCAGCCATCACGGCTGCGACTTCCGCCTGGCTGCGCGGCGCAGCGCCGTTCAGGCGGAAGACGCGTCGGTCCGATGGCCCGTCTGGGGAGATGCCGGTGCCGAGGTCGGCCTCGGTTCCGTCGTGCAGCACGCGAGCCGCGACCCCCCATGTGCCCGGTGCACCTGGCGCCTGGCGGGCCAACTCCGCGATGCGCGCTCCGCGGAGGCCACGACCGGGCTGCAGCAGGGACACGGCCTCCAGCAGGTTGGTCTTGCCGGACCCATTTGGGCCGGTAACGACCGAGATGCGGGCCGTAGGCCGCCAGGTCAGCGCCGGATAGTTGCGGAACTGGGTCAGGGTGAGACGGGTTAGCCTCAGCATCGCATCAGTAGCTGCAGTCTCCGCGCCATCGCATCCGTCGTCATTACGAGGGGATGGACGATGCGGATTTCCGGCCGCTGGAGACGCAGTTTTCGCGTCCATCGGATTGCCGCACCAGACAGGCGGCCAGCAATCAGGTGCGCTGGCTGGTATGTCTTGGCCTGGCGTCCCCGTCTCAGACACGCATCGGCATCAGCACATATAGCGCACTGCTGTCCCCGCCATCACGCACGACTGTCGGGGCCGAGCCGTCGGAAAAGTGGAACTCCACCTTCTCCGCGATCTGGTCGGTGATGTCGTTCAGGTAGCGCGCCTGGAAGCCGATCTCCAACGGGGAGCTGCTGTAGTTGACCCGGCCGCCGTCCAGTTCCTCGCTCGCCGTGCCCTGCTCGGGGCTGGCGGCGGACAGGGTCAACAGGTCCGGGGCAAGGGCCATCTTCACCGGGCGCGACCGCTCGCTGCTGATGGCGGCGACGCGCGCCACGGCGTCGGAGAAGTCCTTCTTGCCCACCTTCAGGACCTTGTCGTTGTCCTTGGGGATGACGCGCTCGTATTCCGGGAAAGTGCCGTCAATCAGCTTACTGGTGAGGGTGATTGGACCCGCCTTGAACTGGATGCGGGTGTCGGACAGTGCGACCTCGACCTCGCCAGCCTCTTCATCCAGCAGCTTGCGGAGTTCTGCGACGGTCTTGCGGGGGATGATGACGCCGGGCATCCCGGCGGCGCCCTCGGGGATTGGCTCCTCGACGCGCGCGAGCCGGTGGCCATCGGTGGCGACGGCGCGCAGCACTGGGCCGGCGTCGCCCTCGGCAGCGTGCAGGTAGATGCCGTTCAGGTAGTAGCGCGTTTCTTCCGTGCTGATGGCAAACCGGGTGCGGTCGATCAGGCCGCGCAGCGCCAGGCCGGTCAGGCGGAATTGGTGCGGCAAGCTCCCGGCGGTCATGTTGGGGAAGTCATCGGTCGGCAGTGTCACCAGGCTGGTGGCGTAGCGTCCGGCGCGGAGCGTCATTTGGGCGCCCTCGCCGGCCATTTCGAACTCAAGCTCGGCGCCCTCCGGCAGCTTGCGGACGATCTCATACAGGGTGGCGGCGGGCGCCGTGGCGGCGCCGTCGCGGGACACGCTGGCCGCGACCTCCTCGACGATGGCGATCTCCATGTCGGTCGCGGTGAAGGACAGGCGGCCGTCGCGGGCACGGATCAGGGCGTTGGCCAGGATGGGGATGGTGTTGCGCTTCTCGGCGACGCTTTGGATATGCGCCAGCGCCTTCATCAGCGTGGCGCGGTCGGCCTTGAACTTCATGGCTTCCATCCTGTTGGCAACCGCCAGGAGGCGCGGCTGGGGCGCGCACCTTAGCGGATGCCGTGCCGGTGGCAAACGGTTGTGTATGATTGCTTGCTATTCCCTCTCCCTCCGGGAGAGGGTCGGGGTGAGGGGGCGGGAAAGCACCAGCCAATCCAAGGGGCGCCTACGTTCAGGTAGCTCGCTCGGTTCTCCGCTTCGCAGCCAAGACCCCCCACCCCGACCCTCTTCCGGAGGGAGAGGGGGAACGGTCAGCTCTCCAGCATCCGCCGCAGCAGCTCCACCCGTTCGCTGAAGTCTGCGTCTGTTTCAATCAGCTCCGCCACCACCTTCACCGCGTGCATCACCGTCGTGTGGTCGCGATTGCCGAACTTGCGGCCGATCTCGGGAAGCGACCGGCTGGTGAGCTGCTTGGCCAGATACATTGCGACCTGCCGGGGCCGGGCGACGGCGCGGGCGCGGCGGGCGCTGCTCATGTCGGACAGGCGGATATTCCAGTGCTCGGCGACGCGCTTCTGGATTTCCTCGATGGTGACGCGGCGGTCATGCGCCTTCAGGATGTCGTGCAGGACTTCCTGCGTGCTTTCGAGCGTGATCGGGCGGCCGAACAGGTTTGCGTGGGCGATCAGGCGGTTCAGGCTGCCCTCCAGCTCGCGCACGTTGCTGGTGATCTTGTGGGCCAGGAATTCCAGCACCTTCGGCGGCACCTGCGCGCCGCCGCGGGCCGCCTTGGCTTCCAAGATGCTGATGCGCAGCTCGAACGTAGTGGCATGCAGGTCGGCGACCATGCCGCAGCCCAGCCGGGTGCGCAGGCGGTCCTCCAACCCGGACAAGTCGGACGGCGACTTGTCCGCCGACACCACGATCTGCTTGCCGGCATCCACCAGGGCGTTGAAAGTATGGAAGAACTCTTCCTGCGTGTTGTCCTTGCCGATCAGGAACTGCAGGTCGTCCACCATCAGCACGTCCACACTGCGGAGCTGCTCCTTGAACTCCATCGTGGACTGGCTGCGTATGGCGGCGATGAAGCGATACATGAACTTCTCGGCCGACATATAGGCGACCTGGACGGGCAGGCCGTCCTTGCGGGACAATTCCAGGCCGATGGCGTGCATCAGATGCGTCTTGCCGAGGCCGACGCCGCCATACAGGAACAAAGGGTTGAAGCCGGGACTGCTCGGGCGTTCCGCGACCCGGCGGGCGCAGGCATAAGCGAATTCGTTCGGCTTGCCGACGACGAAGCTGTCGAACTCGAAGCGTGAGTCCAACGGCGCGGCCATGTCCAGCTTGGCGTCGGCCGCAGCCGCCGGACGCGGCGCCGGGGCGGGCTGGGCGGCCCGGGGCAGGGTGGCTGCCGGGGCAAACTCTGGTGCCGCGGCTATTGGAGCCGTCACGCCGCCGACGCGTATGTCCACACGGCGGACGCCCTTGTCTTCTTGCTGCCACAACTCGTTCAGCTTGTCTGCATAGTGACCGCGCACCCAGTCCCGCAGAAAGCGGGTCGGCAGCAGCAGCGTCACCTCGTCGCCGTCCAAGCCGCCCAGGGTCATGGGGCGAAGCCACATGCGGAACTCGACCTCACCTACCTCGCCCTGCAAGCGTTCGCGCACACGCGCCCAAAGTCCGGCAAGCTGCGCGTCAGCGCTGCGGGGAGCATCGTTGGCGAAGGCGTGCATGGTCCCGGCGGCATCATCGGGCAGGTCGGCATCCCCGGCGGCAGTATCGGGTGGCCCGTCAAATGCCGGCTCGAACTCGACGCTGCCTGGGTAGGACGCCATCAATACCATCCTGCCGGCGGCACGGGCCACCTGAAGCGAGTTGTCCCGTTCACCGCAGCAAGATGCTACGGCGGGGCCGTATAGGGAGCAGGACCAGGGGGTCACCGCGAGATGAAAGCTAGTTCAAAAACGGTCGAAGAGCAAACGAAAACTACGAGATTATTCTTTCATACAATACAGCCATAAAAAAAGCGGACGCATCACTGCGCCCGCTTCAATACAACAAGTCTAATTACTGTAAGCGGCCCTAGCCGCTTAGGACATCAAGCCGAAGCAAGCGCCTTAATACGGGCGGACAGGCGCGACAGCTTACGGGCGACCGTATTCTTGTGCACGATGCCCTTGCCGGCGGCACGCTGCATCTCGGGCTGAGCGACCCGCAGAGCCTCGGCGGCGGCAGTCTTGTCGCCAGAAGCACAAGCGACCTCGACCTTCTTTATGAACGTCCGCATCCGAGACTTGCGGGCGGTGTTGCGCGCAGTGCGCTTGGCAGTCTGACGGATGCGCTTGCGCGCGGATGCGGTATTCGCCATGAACTCTCTCAGTAGCAACATTTACGGGCACGCAAGGCGAGCCGGGAAGGCCAGCTTTCTATTGACCACCCCCCTCCAAGTCAAGCTTGGGGATGCCTAGCGTTACCAAAATGCGTCAGGTGCGGAATATCTGGGCTGGCCGTCAACTCCTGGCGAACGTCGGTTTCCGCTTCTCGGTGAACGCCGCCATGCCTTCCTGCTGGTCGGCAGTGCCGAACAGGGGAAGGAACAACGCACGCTCCGTCCGCACGCCCTCATGCAAGGTCGTCTCGAACGCCGCGTTGACGGCGCGCTTGGCAAGCGCTGCGGCCACGGCGCTTTGCGAGGCGATCTTCTCACCGACCTTGAGCGCCTCCGCCATCAGGTCGGCGGCGGGGAAGACCCGGCTGACCAGGTTGCAGCGCTCGGCCTCGGCGGCGTCCATCATGCGCCCGGTCAGGCACATGTCCATCGCCTTGCTTTTGCCGACCGCGCGGGTCAGGCGCTGGGTGCCCCCCGCGCCGGGGATGACGCCCAGGTTGATCTCAGGCTGGCCGAACTTGGCGGTGTCGGCGGCCAAGATCAGGTCGCACATCATCGCCAGCTCGCACCCGCCGCCCAGGGCGAAGCCGGCGACGGCGGCGATGACGGGCTTCTTGACCTGCAGCACCGTTTCCCAGCGGTCGCCGATGAAGTCGTTGAATAGCACGGCGGGGTAGGTGCGATCCTTCATCTCCTTGATGTCAGCCCCGGCGGCGAAGGCCTTGTCCGAGCCGGTCAGGACGATGGCGCCGATCGCCGGGTCGGCGTCAAAGGCGAGGAGCTGGGCGCCAAGTTCGGTCATCAACTGGTCGCACAGGGCATTCAGCGCCGCCGGGCGGTTCAGGCGGATCAGGCCGACGCGGCCGTGGGTTTCCACCAGAATCATCTCAGGGGGGATCATCTCAGGGGGGTTCATGTCAGGCATGCGCGGTCCTCCGTTCGTTGGCGGAGTTCTACCCGGCCTGGTGGCGCGGGCAAAGGAAGGTGCTGCGGCCGGACTGCACGACGCGCTGGATGCCGGGGCAGGTGGGGGGGCCGGGGCAGACGGGGCACGGTTCGCCCTCGCGGCCATACACGCGCCAGGCATGCTGGAAGTAGCCCAGTTCGCCATCGGGCTGCACGTAGTCGCGGAGTGAGGAGCCGCCGGCCGCAATGGCCTCCAGCAATGTCTGCTTGATTTCCGGCACCAGACGGTCCGCAGCGGGGCCGGCCACGTCGGCGGCAAGGCGGCTGGGGGCGATGCCGGCGCGGTACAGCGCCTCGCACACGTAGATATTGCCCAGGCCGGCGACGACCCGCTGGTCCAGCAGCGCCGCCTTGACCGGGGTGCGCCGCCCGGCGAGGGCTGCGGACAGCACCGCGGGCGTGAACGCGGCGTCCAGCGGTTCCGGACCTAGGCCGGCGAGCAGGCGGTGGGCGTCCTCCTCCGCCGTCGGCACCAGGTCTATGCTGCCGAAGCGGCGGGGGTCCACGAAGCCGACCAGCCAGCCGTCGTCGGTCTCCATCTCGACGTGCTCGTGCAGCGCCGGGCCGGCGGTGTCCGGGTCGTTGGCGCCGCGCTGGCGGATCAGCATGCGTCCGGACATGCCGAGGTGCAGCAGCACGCTGGAGCCGCCCTCCAGCCGCATCAGGATATACTTGGCCCGGCGGCGGAAGCCCTCGACCCTGGCGCCGGTCAGCGCCGCCGCTAGGCCACCCGGGAACGGCCAGCGAAGGCCGTCGCGCCGCACCTCCGCCCGCAGGATGGTGCGTCCTTGCAGACGGGCCTGCAGGCCGCGCATGACGGTTTCGACTTCGGGGAGTTCCGGCATCCTCCGCATCCCACTATATCCCCCGGCCATGAGCAGCAATCCCGGCGACCCCTCCACGGCCGACTTCGGCTTCCGCTCCGTGCCGCGGGAGGACAAGAAGCCGATGGTGCGGGCGGTGTTCGACAGCGTGGCGCCGCGCTACGACCTGATGAACGACCTGATGAGCCTGGGCGTGCACCGGCTGTGGAAGCGAGACTTCATTGAAGGTTTGGACCCGCGGCCGGAGCGGACCTTGCTGGATTTGGCCGGGGGGACCGGCGACATCGCGTTGGGCTGGGTGGCGCGGGGCGGTGGGCCGGCGGTGCTGTCGGATATCAATCCCTCGATGCTCGCGGTCGGGCGGCGCCGGGCCGAAGCGGCGGGTAGGGGAGAGGTCTCGCTGCTGGTGGTGGATGCGGAGGCGATCCCGTTGCCAGATGGCTGCATGGACCGGGTCAGCATGGCGTTCGGCCTGCGCAACTGCACTGACAAGGCGGCGGTGCTGCGGGAAGCCCGGCGGGTGCTGCGGCCAGGAGGGCAGTTCCACTGCTTGGAGTTCTCCCGGGTGCAGGTGGCGGCGCTGGCGCCGGTGTATGACGCCTGGTCGTTCAAGGTACTGCCGCGGATGGGCAAGGCCGTGGCAGGGGATGCCGAAAGCTACCAGTATCTTGCCGAGAGCATACGGACGTTTCCGGATCAGGAGACGCTTGCCGGCATGATGCGGGCGGCCGGGCTGGCTCGGGTGAGCTACCGGAACCTGACTGGCGGGATCGCCGCGATCCATCGGGGATGGCGGCTGTGACGGGCGTTCTTCTCCCTCTCCCTCCGGGAGAGGGTTGGGGTGAGGGGGCGGGCAGGCACCGCCCCCTCGTACGGCGGGCCGCGGGCCTGCGGTGTGAGCGGTGCCCAGCTCCGCAGGTAAGACCCTCTCACCCCGACCCTCTCCCGGAGGGAGAGGGAGCAGGCAATGTCGTGCTTCCATACATGGGGGTCCTGAGCGGGGTCTGGTGCTGGCGGTCGTTCGATGATGACCATCCGGGCGACTTGCAATGACTGCGGCCCTAGCCCCGAAGCGCGTCTTGCTCATCGTCAGCGGCGGCATCGCGGCCTACAAGTCGCTGGAGCTGGTGCGGCTGCTGCGCCGCCGGGGCATCGGCATTGCTGCCGTGCTGACCGAGGGCGGCGCGCAGTTCGTCACCCCACTCAGCCTGCAGGCCCTGACGGAGGAGAAGGTCTATACCGCCCTCTGGTCCCTGACCGACGAGAGCGAGATGGGCCACATCCAGCTTTCCCGCAGCGCCGACCTGGTCGTGGTCGCGCCGGCCAGCGCCAATATGCTGGCCAAGATGGCTGCCGGGCTGGCGGACGACCTGGCCAGCACCGTGCTGCTGGCGACCGATAAGCCGGTGCTGGCCGCCCCGGCGATGAACGTCCGCATGTGGACCCACCAGGCCACCGTCGCCAACCTGGCGCTGCTGCAATCCCGTGGCGTCCGCATTGTCGGCCCTGACGAGGGCGCGATGGCCTGCGGCGAGTTCGGCCCGGGCCGCCTGGCCGAGCCGCCCGTCATCCTGGACGCGATCCTCGGGCTGTTGGACCCGGCGCAGCAGCCGCTTGCGGGCCGGCACGTCCTGGTCACGAGCGGGCCGACGCACGAGCCGATTGATCCCGTCCGCTACATCGCCAACCGCAGCAGCGGGCAGCAGGGCCATGCGGTCGCGGCGGCCCTGGCGGCGCTGGGCGCGCGTGTCACCCTGGTGAGCGGCCCGGTGGGCGTGCCGGACCCGGCGGGCGTGCAGGTGCACCGGGTGGAAACTGCGGCGGAGATGCTAGCCGCCTGCTCCGCCGCGCTGCCGGCGGACGTGGCGGTGTGCGCCGCGGCGGTCGCGGACTGGCGGGTGGCGGAGGCTTCGGCGGGCAAGATCAAGAAGGGGCCAGGCGGGCCGCCGGCGCTGACGCTGGTGCCGAACCCGGACATACTGGCGGCCTTGTCCGCCGCCGGGCCGGGGCGGCCGCGGCTGGTGGTGGGGTTTGCGGCGGAAACCGATGACGTGCTGGCCCATGCCTCGGCCAAGCGGGCGCGCAAGGGCTGCGACTGGATCGTCGCCAACGACGTGCGGCCGGAGACGGGGATCATGGGTGGCCGGGACAACGAGGTCCACCTGGTGACGGCGCGCGGGGCGGAACACTGGCCGCGCCTGCCGAAGGCGGAGGTCGCGGCGCGGCTGGCGGCGCGCATCGCGGACGCCTTGGCGTGAGCGCGCCCGTCGTGCGGTTCCGGCGCCTGCCGGGCAACCCGGACCTGCCGTTGCCGGCCTATGCGACGGCGGGGGCGGCGGGGTTCGACCTGCGGGCGGCGGAGGCGGCCGTCATCGCGTCTGGGGCGCGGCACGTGGTGGCGACTGGGTTCGCGGTGGCGGTGCCGCATGGATGGGAGATGCAGGTGCGGCCACGCTCGGGCCTAGCGACCCGGCATGGCGTGACGGTGATCAACAGCCCGGGGACGGTGGATAGCGACTATCGGGGGCCGCTGATGGTGTGCCTGGTCAATTTGGGGGCGGAGGCGTTTTCGATTGCTCGGGGAGACCGGATTGCCCAGGCGGTGATCGCGCCGGCGCCGCAGTTGGTGCTGGTGGAGGCGGAGGAGCTGGATGGGACGGTGCGAGGGGAGCGGGGGTTTGGGTCTACGGGGGTGAGGTAGCCCAAAAAAGTCAATGGAACGACGCGCAACTTGACGGCAGGTAAGCACCTGTGCACGGCACACGAGGCATCATAACCCAATCGCTCCCATCCGGCTGGCCGGACAACCGCAGCCTGGCAGTGCCCGTCAGCGTGATGCTGGAGGGCTGGAGCGATGGCGTCGCACCCGGCGGTCGGCCCCATGGGCAACGTGCTGAAGCCGGGCACGACCGACCTGCAGGCGCTGTCCTGGGCGGCTTACGGCGCCAACGCCGGGGCATGGCGACTGCTGGATGCCGGACCGTGGCCCGCATCTTGGACGGCTGGCCGGCGCTGGCCGAACGTCCCGCCTGCTTCGACATCACTGTCCATGCCCACATCTATGGCCGCCCGATGGGCGCCATCGAGTTCGGGCGCTCCTTGGCCCTGGTGCAAGGCCAGGATTTCGCCTGGCTGACGGAGCACGACGTGCTTGGCGCCATGTTCGGGGCGCCACCGGGGTAGCTATGGCGGGCCGATCCCCAGCTTTGCGCCGAGATGGTCCAGCACCGCCGCAAGCGCAGGGCTCAATGGGATGCCGTCGCGGGATCGGGTGGCCCAGCGCCGGGCGCGCTCCTCGCCCGGCAGGCGGATCGCGTCCACTCCGGGCAGGCGGTCTGAACCGCGCAGCTCATCCAGGTGGGCCACGACGGCGACGGCGAAAACGGCCGGGTCGATGAAGCGGCTTACGTCCAGCGCCAGGATAAAGTGTCCGGTGTTCGATTCGGAGCTGTCATCGGCATTGAAGTCCACCACCGCCTTGCCGACGCCCGCGCCGTTCAGCGTGCCGGCCAGCAGCCCCAGTACCAGCGCCAGCCCGGCGCCCTTGTAGCCGCCGATCGGCACCAGCACGCCCTCCGCGCTGCGCGCAGAGTCCGTCAACGGCGCGCCGGTCTGGCGGTCGATCATCCAACCTTCCGGCATAGGCTTGCCCTGCAGGGCGTGGTTCTTGACGGTTCCGTAGGACACCACGGTGGTGGCGATGTCCAGCACCACCGGCGCCGCGTCCCCCGCCGGGATGGCGACGGCCAGCGGGTTGGTGCCGAGCAGCGACGACACCCCGCCCCACGGCGCCATGTGGTTGGCGCTGGCAACGGCGGAGTAGATGCCGATCATGCCGTGCGCCAGCGGCATCGCCGCATAAAGCGAGGCCGGGCCGGCGTGGTTGGACCGGCACACGCCCACCCAGCCGACGCCGGACTCCTGCGCAAGTTCGGCCGCGGTGGCCGCCGCACGCGCCATCACCAGGTGGCCCATGCCGTTGTCGCCGTCCACCAGCGCGGTCGCGGCCGCGGTGCGTTGAACCGTGATGGATGGCGTGCGGTTGACCGCCCCGCCCTCGATCCGGCGGACATACTGCGGCAGTCGGAACACCCCGTGCGCGTCGGCGCCGATCAGGTCGGCCTCCGTCATCAGCGCCGCGATCTGCGCCGCGTCGGCGTCCGGCAACCCAACCTTCGCCAGGGCGCGCCCGATCCAACCCGCCAGGGCAGGCGCCGGCACCAGGCGCGTCACGGTCTGAGCAGCTTGTCGGCGGCGTGCTCGGCGGCAACCGGGCGGGTTTCGCCGGTGGCAACCAGCGTGCGTGTGGCCGTGACGGAGGCGTAGGTCCAGAAGATGCGTAGCGCCTCGGTCGTCGAAGCATTGCGGAAGTAGTGCGGGATGCCGGGCGCAATCCAGCACGTGTCGCCCGGCCCGGCCGTGTGCTCGGTCCCGTCGATCACTGCGATTGCCGCGCCGTCCAGGACGATCACGCTCTCCTCGCAATTGTGGAAGTGCTCCCCGATCGCTCCGCCCGGCGCGATCACCGTGATGCCGTTGATCAGCTGGCGCGCGCCGATGCCGGGCATCACCAGCGGGATGGTCCGGTTGCCGCCGCCGCGGTCCGCCACCGGCTGGTCACGGGGACGGATAACGGCGGCCTTCGGGGCGGCCTCACTCGGAGTGGATGTTGGCGGCATGCAGGATGTCCCCCTTGGCTTGGTAGTCTTGGGCGATCAATGCCTGGAGCGTGGCCGGCGGCCCGCCGACCACCTCGTAGCCGAGGTCAACCAGTTGCTTCGTCACTTCCGGGTCGGCCAGCGCGGCGTTGGCGGCAGCGTTCAGCTTCGCCACGATGTCCGGCGGTGTGCCGGCGGGTGCCAGCAGGGCACCCCAGGCCGTGAACTCGAACCCCGGCAAGCCGCTTTCGGCGAGGGTGGGCGTATCCGGCAAGGTCGGCAGGCGCTTCAGGTCCGCCACACCCAGGATCGTCAGCCGATGGTCGGCCAGGAACGGCAGCGGTGTGGGCAGGGCTGTGAACATGACCGGGATGTGGTCGGCCACGACCTCGTTCAGGGCCGGGGTGGTGCCGCGGAACGGCACGTGCTGCAGCTTGATGCCGGCAGCCCGCATCAGCAGCTCCATTGCGATGTGCTGTGGGCTGCCCTGGCCGCCCGACGCGAAATCAATGGCGCCGGGCTTCGCCTTGGCCGCGGCGATGAACTGCGTGAGCGTGGCGGCGCCCAGCGACGGGCTGGCGACCAGCGCCCAATGGATGCGGACCATCTGCACGATCGGCACGAACGCCTTGCGGGGGTCATAGCCGGCGTCGGTGCGCATGTTCGGCAGCACCGTCACCACGCTGTCGTTGACCGCCAGGATCGTGTAACCGTCCGGCGCCGCGTGGGCGCCGGCGCGCATGCCTAGCAGCCCGGCCGCGCCTGGCTGGTTGTCCACGAACAGGCTGCCCCCAAGGACGCGGCCCATCCGGTCGGCGACGATCCGGGTCACCACGTCCACCGCGCTGCCGGCGGCCAGCGGCTCCAGCAGTCGGATGGGCCGGCGCGGATAGTCTTGCGCCCGGGCCGGGCCTGCTAGGGCCAGGCAGGCCAGCATGCAGGCGAGCGCCTTCATGCCGGCAGCCCCATCAGCCCGGCGGCATTGCCGCCAAGGATGGCGACCGTCTCCGCTGGGCTCAGGGATTTCGTGGCCAGGACCATGTCCACCGGGTGCAGCTCCCAGGGGATCGGGAAGTCGGTGCCGAGCACGATCTGGCTGCTGCCAACCTGCGCCACCAGGTGCCGCAGCGCCTCGGGCGTGAACACGAGGGCGTCGTAGTACATCTGGTTCAGGTATTCGCTCGGCTGCTTCTTCAGGACGATGCCGGGATTGCAGTTCTGCGGCGACACGAAGCAGCTGTGGTCAATGCGTGGGGCGTAGGAGGGCAGGAACCCGCCGCCATGGGCCGCCAGGACCTTCAGGTTGGGCAACTGGTCCAGCACGCCCTCGAAGATCAGGTGTTCGAGCGCGATGGTGGTTTCCAGCGGGTTGCCGATCGTGTTGAGCATCCAGCCATTGCCGGCCAGGCGGGGGGTCAGCTCCGGGATCGTCTGCGGGTGGATGAACAGCACCGCGCCCAGCTCCGCCGCCTTGGCGAGGACCGGACGGAACCGCGCCTCGGCGAAGCTTGCGCCTAGCACGCTGCCGCCGATCGCGGCGCCGCGGATGCCGGGCAGCTTCATCGCCTCCTCGAGCTGCTTCACCGCCAAGTCGGGGAACTGCAGGGTCAGCGAGGCGAAGGCGCCGAAGCGGTCGGGGTGGGCGGCGCACAACTCCGACAGGTGGGCATTCTGCATTGCCACGATCCTGCCGGCAGTATCGCGGTCGGCGCCATACCAGAACGGGTTGATGGACAGCACCTCCATGTCGATGCCCATCTCGTCCATGGACCGCAGCCGCCCATCCACGCCCTTGAGCAGGAAATGCTCGTCCACGCCCTTCGTGGCCGGCAGGATGTTCTGGCCGGCCGCGCCCATCAGGGCGAGCGCATCCTGGAAGATGCAATGGGAATGGGTGTCAATCGTCCGGACCGCCTGGCCGCCGAGCATCACGGGCCGCCGCACCGGCGCCGCTTGCTGGGCCGCTGCTTGCTGGGCTTGGGCACGGTTCGTCATGCAGCAGCCGCAGAACGCCAATCCCGCGCCGAGAAACCCTCTTCTTGTCGCCATGCCACCCTCCCTTTGACGCGGGTTTTCCGTTCGCCGCCGCGCCGAGCCGCGCGGTCGGCGTTGGAGGCGCTACCGCGCCTTGAGGCCCAGCATGGCACGGGCCTCGGCCACCGTCGCAACCTCGCCGCCCAGCTCGTCTATGATGTGGACCGCCTTGGCGACCATCGCCGCGTTGTCCGGCGCCAGCATGCCGCGCCGCAGGTTGACGCCGTCCTCCAGCCCGACACGGACGTGGCCGCCCAGCAGGAACGCCTGCGCCACCATCGGGAACACCATCCGTCCGATGCCGAACCCGGCCCAAACGGCGTCGGGCGGCAGCATGGACCGCGCATAGGCCATGGTCTGCGGCGTCATCTCGAACCCATAGCGGATGCCGGTGACGATCTGGAACAGCGCCGGGCTGTCCAGCACACCGTCCCTAATCAACTGCTTGGCGAGCTGGATGTCACCGCTGTCGAACACCTCCAGCTCGGGCTTGCTGCCGGCCTCCTTCATCGCCTTCGCCATGGTGGCGATGCTTTCGGGCGCGTTGATCACGGCGGACGTGCCGGACCACATGGTGTTCAGGTCCAACGTGCAGATCTCGGGCCGCAGCGCCACCACATGCTCGACCCGGCGCATCGGCGCCATCAGGGTGGTGCCGGGTGCCGCGACGCTTGGGTCATCCTTGCCGGGGATGAAGCGCTGGCCGGGGCCGGTGGTCAGGTTGATGATGACGTCCGTGCCGCTGCTGCCGATGCGGTCAACCACCTCGTTGTCGTGCGCCAGCTCCATCGAGGGCCGCCCATCGTCGTAGCGGACGTGGATGTGGGTAATGGCGGCGCCGGCCTTGGCGGCACCGATGCAGGCGTCGGCGATCTGCTGCGGCGTGCAGGGAAGCCCGGGATGCTGGGCCAGCGTGGTCTGGTTTCCCGTGACCGCGCAGCTCACGATGGTCTTGCTCATGGACGCTTCCTGTTCCCTTGGCCCTGTTCCCTGAGCCCTGTTGCGTTGGGCCGCTTGACAAGCGACTAGTGTGCAACGACGCTATACGAACGTTCATATTAGTCAAGGGACGGCATGGGAGAGACGGGCGGGAGCGATGGGAGGCCGGTGCGGCAGCGGTTGCTGGACGCAGGCGAGTTGCTGTTCGCCGCCCATGGCTGGAACGGCGTCAGCATCCGTGACATCGCATCTGTGGCCCAGGTCAGCCTGGCGGCGCTCAATTACCATTTCGGGGAAAAGGAAAAGCTGCTCGCGGCCATCTTTGCCGCCCGTGCCCGGCCGATCGCGGCCGAGCGGGTACGGCTGCTGACCGAAATCCAGGCCAGCGGGAGCGCGTCGCTTGAATCGGTGATCGAGGCGTTCCTGCGCCCCGCACTGACAATCAGTTCCGAGTTCGGCGGCAAGGTGTTCGTCAAGCTGCGCGCCCGCCTGGCGACCGAGCCGCAGGCATTCAGCCGCCGTATCCTGGCCGACGCCTTCGACGAGTCCGGCCGGCAGTATCTCGCCGCGTTGCAGGCCCTGTTGCCGGACCTGGCGCCGGTGGAGCTCGCCTGGCGTTTCCATTTCCTGCTTGGCAGCATGGTTTACACTATGGCCGACCCCGGCCGCATCCAGGCCATGACCGACGGACTATGCGATCCAGGCGATGCGGATGCGGCGCTGCGGCGCCTGGTGCCGTTCCTGGCCGCAGGCTTCCGATCCGCCCCGCCCGTCACCCCCCCACGCCGCACGCGGCGCAAGAAAACAGCTTCAGGAGGATAGCATGGACATTGACGTCAAAGCCCCGACCCGCGTGACCCGCACCGAACTGGACGCCACCGCGGCGCGCCTCAAAAATTGGGGCAAGTGGGGGCCGGACGACCAGGTCGGCACCCTGAATTACACCACGGCCGACGACATCGTGGCGGCGGCGCGGCTGGTCCGCACGGG
The DNA here is from genome assembly GCA_964242325.1 of uncultured Acetobacteraceae bacterium. Lineage (GTDB taxonomy): Bacteria > Pseudomonadota > Alphaproteobacteria > Acetobacterales > Acetobacteraceae > DASWOJ01. The sequence continues at coordinate 19,573 of CAXTCI010000014.1, read as the reverse complement.
GCAGGTGATCTCGCTCGCGCTCAACTACGACAAGGATGGGCCGCAGGGCGGCAAGACCAAGTTCCCGCCAGTCGGGCGCTTCAACCCGGTGCATACCATGCTGCGCAGCGGCTCCGACGCATACAGCGGCACGCTCGACAAGCGGGGCATCCGCTCCGCCGACGACATGGTGCTGTTCCCGTTGCAGGCCGGGACGCATTGGGACGGGCTGGGCCACATCTTCTACGACAACAACATGTGGAACGGCTACGATTGCCGGGAGGTGTCGTCGTTCGGCGCAGCCAAGGCCGGCATCCACCACACCAAGGAGAAGATGGTCGGCCGCGGCGTGCTGCTGGACATCCCGCGCCACCTCGGCATCGAGTGGCTGCCGGAGGGCTACGCGATCAAGAACGACGTGCTGGATGCGTGCTGCGCGGCGCAGGGAGTGTCGGTGGGACGCGGCGACCACTTGCTGGTCCGCACGGGTCAGATGGAGCAGTGCCTGGCGGCCGGGTCGTGGGACGGCTACCCCGGCGGCGACGCGCCCGGCCTCGATTTCGAGACGCTGGATTGGCTGCAGGAAAAGCAGGTGGCGGCCGTTGCCACCGACACCTGGGGCGTCGAGGTGCGTCCCAACAACACCGACGGCATCAACCAGCCCTGGCACTGGATCTGCATTCCGATCATGGGCCTGACCATGGGCGAGATCTTCAAGCTCGATGAGCTGGCCCGCGCCTGTGCCGCCGACAAGGTTTACGAGTTCCTGTTCGTGGCGCCGGCCCTGCCGATCACCGGTGCAGTTGGCTCTCCGTTGAACCCGATCGTGATACGCTGACGTCAACTCGGCAGCGCGGCATAGACCGCGCGCCGATGGGAGGATGCGATGACCAAGTTGATGACAAGGCGGACAGCCGTCGCCGCCGGGGCCGCCCTGGCGGCGACTGCGGCCGCGCCGTCTGCCCGTGCCACCGACTACCCGGCCCGGCCGGTGCGGGTGATCGTGCCGTTCGCGCCCGCGGGGCCTACGGACATCATGGCCCGAATCTTGGCGAACTACCTGGGCGCGAAGCTGAACGGGTCGGTGATCGTTGACAACCGGCCAGGCGCCGGCGGCAACATCGGCACCGCCTTCGTCGCCCGTGCGGAGCCGGACGGCTACACCTTGCTGATCGACTCCAGCGCGTTCGTGGTCAACCCGAGCCTTTACAGGCGCTGTCCCTACGACGCGTTCGCCGACTTCGCACCGATCAGCGAACTCGGCACCTCGCCCAACCTGTTCGTCGCCAGCTCGACCTCAGGCATCAAAACCATCGCCGACCTGGTGGCCCGCTGCAAGGCCGACCCGGCCGCTGTCACCTATGCCAATCCCGGCATCGGCACCACGCCGCAACTGTCGGGCGAGCTGCTGAAGCTAAAGGCGGGCATCGCCATGACATCGGTGCCGTTCGGCGGCGCGGGGCCGGCTGTGCAGGCGGTGCTGGGCGGCACCACACCCGTCGCCTGCGTCGCCCTGCCTCCGGCCCGGCCACTGGTCGCGTCCGGCTCGCTGGTGCCGCTGGCCGTGACCGGTGAGAAGCGCTGGTTCGACTTGCCGGAGGTGCCGACGATGATCGAGTTGGGCTACCCAGATTTCGTGGCCGACACGTTCCAGGCCTTCCTCGCGCCTGCCAAGACCCCGCCCGGCATCGTGGCGGCCCTGGCAAAGGCATCGGTCGAGATCCTGCAGGACCCGAAGATCGCCGCCCAGCTCCATGATGCCGGGCTGGAAGTCGTGGCGAGCACGCCCGAGGCATTTGCCAAGCGGATCGCCTCGGAGATCCCGAAGTGGCGCGACGTGATCGCCAAGGCCGGCATCCCCCAGGTCTGACGCCGGTGCGGATCACCGCCATCCACGAGCGGGCCGTGCCGGTGCAGTCGGCCATGCGCAACGCCGCGTTCGATTTCTCGGAGATGACCACATCCGTGGTCGCGGTCGTCACCGACGCACTGCGTGGCGGCCGGCCGGTGGTCGGCTATGCATTCAACTCCACCGGGCGCTACGCCTGCGGGGCGGCGATGCGGGAACGGTTCATCCCCCGGCTGCTGTCGGCCGCCCCGGATGAACTGCTGGACGCGCACGGCCTGCTGGACCCGGCGCGGTGCGCCGCCCGTATGGCCCTGCGCGAAAAGCCCGGCGGCGACGCCGAGCGCTCGGTGCCGATCGGCACGATCGAGGTCGCAGTTTGGGACGCGGTGGCCAAGGCGCTGGACCGGCCGCTGTGGCACGTACTGGCGGAACGCTTCGGCGCGGGGCCGGCGCCTACAACGGTGCCGGTCTATGTCGGCGGCGGCTGGTATCAACCCGGCGACGATCTTGCGGCGTTACGGGACGAAGTGCGGCGGCACCTGGACGCCGGCTATACCGCGCTGAAGATCAAGACCGGCGGTGTCCCGCTGGACGACGACTGCCGCCGGCTGGATGCCGTGCTTGCCATCCTTGGCGACCCTTCGCGTTTGGCGGTGGACGCCAACGCGGCCCTGCCACCCGGCCGCGCCACCGAGTATGCCGACCGCCTGGCGCCCTACGGCTTGCGCTGGTTCGAGGAACCCTGCGCGCCGCAGGCCTATGGCGAGTTCGCCCGGCTGGCGCAGCGCTACCCCCCGCCGCTGGCGACCGGGGAGAACTTGTTCTGCCTGTCCGATGTCGAGAACCTGCTGGCGTTCGGCGGCTTCCGCAGGGGTCATGATGTGCTGCAGGTGGACCCACCGCAAAGCTACGGGATCGCCGCCTACGCCGCGATGACCGCTCGCGTGGAGGCGTTAGGCGCCAGCCGCGCCTGCATTTACCCGCATGGTGGCAACATGATGTCGTTCGCGGTGGCGGCCGGGTTGGGCCTGGGCGGCTGCGAGGCCTATCCCGGCGTGTTCGGCGCCTTCGGCGGCTATGCCGACGGGATGGAGGTGTCGGAGGGAATGCTGAGCCTACCGGACATGCCGGGCATCGGGTTCGAACGGCAGCCGGCGCTATTCCCCCTCATGCAGGAGATGGCGGCATGAGCCGGTTCGGCAGAAACCGCGACCATTACGCCGGGCTGTTGATGGCCCTGATCGGCGCTGGCGCCATCTACAAGGGCGTCGAGTATGGCGTCGGCGGACTGTCCAACATGGGGTCGGGCTTTTTCCCGGTCGTGCTGGGCGTGGGCATGGTGCTGATGGGCGCGCTGATGGCCTCGGTGCGCGCGCCGGCGCAGGATGCCGCGGACGCCCCGGCGGACAGCCATGCCATCCGGGCGCCCGACTGGCGCGGTGCGGCGGCGATCGTCGCCGCAGTCGCGCTGTTCATCCTGCTGGCTGACCGCGCCGGCCTGGCGCCGGCGACCTTCGCCTGCGTGTTCGTCGGCGCGCTCGGCACCAGCAGCACCCGGCTGGTCGAGGCCGCGATCCTGGCTGCCGCCGTGACAGTCTTCGGCGTGGTCCTGTTCCGCTACGGGCTGCAGGTCCAGTTCCCCATCATCCGCGGAGTCCTGCAGTGATCGAAACCGGCTTTCTCGGCCTGGTGCACGGCTTCGGCGTCGCGCTGGAGCCGCACAACCTGATGTGGTGCTTCGTCGGCGTGCTGGTGGGCAACATGGTGGGCGTGCTGCCGGGCATGGGGGTGCTGTCCTGCATCTCCATCCTGTTGCCGCTGACCTTCTCGATGCAGCCGGTGGCGGCGCTGCTGATGCTGGCGGGCATCTACTATGGAGCGCAGTATGGCGGGGCCATCTGCTCGATTTTGCTGAACCTGCCATGCCATCCGCCCCATGCGGTGACGTGCCTCGACGGGTATCCCATGACCCAGCAGGGGCGCGGCGGGGTGGCGCTCGGCGTAACCATGCTGGCCGCGGTGATCGGCGCCGCCTTTGGCATCGTGCAGATGATCTTCATGGCGCCCTACATCGCCCGCATCGCCTTCAGCTTCGGCCCGCAGGAGATTTCCACGCTGATGCTGCTGGGCCTGCTGGCCGGGGCGACCTTGGCCAAGGGCTCGGCGGTGAAGGGCGTCTCCATGACGCTGCTCGGCATCCTGCTCAGCCTGGTGGGCACGGACGTGAACACGGGCAACGAGCGCTTCACCTTCGGCCAGTTGGAGCTTTCGGATGGGCTAGAGCTGGTCACCGTATCGCTCGGGCTGTTCGGGATTGCCGAGTTCCTGAAAAGCGTCAACGCCGTGAACCCGGCCGGGACGCGCGCGGTCAAGCTCGGGTTCCGCGACCTGCGGCCGAGCCGCGCGGACCTGCGGCAGGCGCTGCCGCCGGTGCTGCGCGGAACCGTCATCGGCAGCCTGTGCTCGCTGATCCCGGGTACCGGGCCGACCATCGCCTCGTTCATCGCCTACGCGGTGGAGAAGAAGATCAGCAAGACGCCGGGCCGCTTCGGCCATGGCGCCATCGAGGGGGTGGCCGCGCCCGAAGCGTCCACCCATTCGGCCGTACAGGGCGACTTCATCCCGACCATGAGCCTGGGCATTCCCGGCGACGCGGTGATGGCGCTGCTGCTGGGGGCGCTGATGATCCACGGCATCCAGCCGGGGCCGCGGCTGATCGTGGAGCAGCCGGACATCTTCTGGGGCCTGATCGCCTCGTTCTGGATCGGCAACTTGATCCTGGTGTTCCTGAATGTGCCGATGATCGGGGTGTGGGTGAAGCTGCTGAGCGTGCCGTATCGCTTCCTGTATCCGACTGCGCTGTTCTTCGTCTGTATCGGCGTCTTTGCCGCCCGCAACGAGATGTTCGACGTGGGTGCGACGCTGTTGTTCGGCGCCTTTGGCTACCTGCTGCTGCAACTGGGTTTTGAACCGGCGCCGATCCTGCTCGGCTTCGTGCTCGGCCCGCGGCTGGAGGAAAACTTCAGGCGGTCCGTCCTGCTGTCGCGCGGCAGCTTGGCGACCTTCGTGGACCGGCCGATCAGCGCCGTGTTCGTGGGCCTAAGCCTGCTGCTGATCCTGGCCCAGGTTTACGCAGCCCTGCGCCGGACGAAGCCGCCCATCCGGGTGCCGGAGGCGGCATTCGACTGAATGCTCGCTGCGGCACGGTCTCCACCAAGCCGCAAAGTTCGAGCGGGCCGTGTCAGCTGCGCCCGTTGCAGGCCAAGCATAACGCATCGAGGCACAGCCCATGCCGCATGGGCGGCAACTCCTCCTATGGAATATGTGGGCGGAGCTTGGATTTGCCGTCCTGCCAGAAGTAGGCCATTCGCTGTTCCACATCATCCCGATTAGCGGCGATGCCCTCCTGGCTCACTTCGCCGTGTGACACTTCATGAAGACTCCAAAAGATTCGTTCCTGGACACTGCACGCCATGACTGCCACATTCATTCTTGAGTTTTGGCGTCCACTTACGGTTTTGCTGTTAACCGGGGCTTTTGACGACGATTGAGGTCTGCTGCTGAAACGGCTGCCGAATGCGGTCCTCAGCCCAAGATCAGTTCGCCGTTCAGGAGTGGACGACACAGCGACATATTGGCATTCGACGAAGGACAGATGTCAAATGCAGATCCCTATGGACCACTTCATCCTCGACAAAGTCATTTCTGCCATTGAGCGGACCATCCGCATCGGACAGAGAAAAGTCACATTGCACACCAAGCTCACTCCTGATCTGGCTCTGAGCGGGTTCGGCAAGTTGAAGCTTGCGATTTTTCTTGAAGAAATCTTTGATGTCGAACTCTCGAATGAGAGAGTGGAACAGTTTGCAACTGTTTCCGACATCGTGAAATACATTGGCGGGCACTACTTCCGGGACCTTGAACCTTTGCAGCTGGCCGGGGTTGCCTAGCTTCTCCGTGCCCTTGATCGTTGAGGCCGCGGCAAAGGCAACCGATGTGGATGTGCTATACAAGGTGCTCGACGCTGCATCAAGGCTGCATCATGAAACGCCATGCAGTTGCTTCACGCCCGCCTTCGCCAACGCCTGCCCTGACCTGGGCGCGCAGCATCGCCACAACCGGCCCCTTACGCCTCGACCAACGGCCTTGAAACGGCTTTGCCACAGGGGCCGGGCGCCGCAGCGGGCTATGGTTCCGGGGCCTTCCTGCTGTCCCAGACCCAAGTGTCGATCTCGCCATCCAAGCCCGCCACGTTGAGGTCGCCGACCTGCTGCGCCGCACGCTCCTGGGCTGAACGGGCTTCAAGCTCGCTGAGGGTGCCTGGCCTCATCCAACGCCGCGCGCGACCCAACCAAACATAGGCGGTCTGCGGCGACCTGGGCACGCCATCGCCGTTCAAATAAAGCATGCCAAGCGCCAGCATGGCATCGGACGAAACGTGGTTTGCTGCGGCCTCCAGCCACGGCACTGCCTGCGCCGGCTCCCTGGCGACCCCCAATCCCTCCACGTAGGCCTGTCCCACGGCGAACATGGCCCACCCGCTGCCCTGCCGGGCTGCCTGGCGCAACAGGTCTAACCCGGTGGCAGGATCGGCCCGGCCGCCAATGCCGTGCAGGAGTTCATAGCCCAGGCCCGCCTGACCCTGCCGGTCTCCGCGAGAGGCGGCCTCGGTATACAGGCGTCGCGCCTCGGCAGTGTCCTGCGTTATGCCCAGGCCTTCTTCGTAGTAGCCAGCCAGGGAAGCGGCGGCTTCCGGGTGGCGCGGCAGGGCCTGCCGCAAGCGCGCCGCGATGCCTGCGGACCCCGCTGGAACCGCCTTGCCGACTTCCAACATCTTTGCAAGCTCGTAGGCTGCATCGGCATCGCCGCCGTCCGCCATGCGGGCAAGCCGCTCCGCCGGCGTTTCAACCGAGTCAAGCGCCCCAGCAGCGACCGCCAGCACGAGGCAGACCGGGAGCACGACCATCATCAGGACGATGCTGCGAGCGAACCGGCGCAGGCGGCGCGCGAGCCAGACCCATAAGAAGGCAACCCCGCCCAGGCCAGACACGCCGCTGAGGACGATGCCCACCACAAATGGACCGATCATCAGCACGTACCACAGCACCGAGGCAATACGCGGGAACGGCGGCGCCAACATGCGCCGCAGCAAACGGATGCGCTGCGCCTCCAGCCGCTGCTGCGCCCACTTCTCGTGGAACGAGTACTCGTTCATGAAGAGCGACAAGTATGGCTCGGGCGGCAGCAGCCAGGATAGCAGGGGCCACCCGTGCCCGAGCATCAGCCGGGCCGCCCCGGCGCGATGGCCACCCAACCACGCCCGCCATCCGCTGCCCTGCCGGCGGAGCTTGACGACCCACTCCTCCGCCGCCAGCCGGTCCTGAACCCGTGACAGAACTGGCGACTGCGAAACTCCATCTGTATCCTTGCCATTCCAGCCCAGACGCGACGCCGCATGGATCAACGAACCGTCTGGCAAAGCGTCCTCATAGGCCAGGGCGGCCAGGATGGCGTCCGATAGCGCCATGTCCTGCGACAATAAGAGATCGCCCCGGTTACGGGCAGCCACCAGCACGTCGGCGGCGCCCGCCACATCCCTGCGGTGCAGCAGGTTGGATATTTTGGCGATGGCGGCATGCTGCCGGGCATCCTCCAGTTCCCCTGACAAATCCGTGGGCAATGGTTCTGGCTCCGCCGCGGCCGGCGTCGTCCGCAACGCCGCTGGCGGCTCCGAACCGGAGGGTGGGGGCGAGACGGGCCTGACGTCCGCCGGGGCTGACGCGTCTGTCTCCCACGCGCCAGGCTCCCACCCGGCAGACTCCCACCCGGCAGGCTCGGCGACCTGTTCCGGGTCTGCCGGCTCCATGGCCTCCCAGCTCGTCGCATCCGCCAGCGCGCGCTCATAAGCCGGGCGCAGGCGGGCGAACGCCGCCGGGTCCTCGTCGGGGCGCAAGTCCTTCAGGCGTGCGGCATAGGCGCGGCGGACCGCCTTCCTGTCACCGGTCGGCTCGATGCCCAGCTCGTCCCAGGGCCACATGGAAACCTACCCGAAGAACGAGACGTCAACGACGTCCAGCCAGTCCGCCAGTTCTTTCCGCATATGCGCGATCTCCTCCGGGTCCTGCCGTGTCAGGGCGGCGCGGAACGCGTCCAGGCGCGCTGCCACCTGGACGCGCTCGTCGCCTAGCCGCTCCTGATACAGGCGCTCGGTTCGGGCCAGCACGGCCTGGTTGTCGGCCTGGTCCGCCGGATGAATCTTGAGATGACCCAGTGCGGCCAGACGTTCCTCGACCTCCGAGGGCGACAGGACGCCGGGCTGGTTTTCGATCACCAGCCGCCGGGCGATGCCGGTCGAGGACGCGGTGACGTCCACCTCCAGCAGACCGCTGGTGTCATAGGTGAAGCGAACCCCAACCTTTTGCTCCCCGGCCGGCGCCGGCGGGACAGGGATGCGGAGCTTGCCCAGCGCGATGTTGTCGGCGGCCATGCGCGCCTCGCCCTGATACACCTGCACCACCACCTCGCGCTGGTTGTTCTCCAGGGTCTGCAGGGTCAGGAGCCGGCTGGCAGGGATGACCGTATTGCGCTCGATCACCGGCTCGTAAAAGCCGCCGCGCAACGTCTGGTTCGGCCCCCGCTCGGACACGGAAACGCCCATGGTGTAGGGCGCCACGTCCGTCATCACCCGGTCGTCCAGCGCGGCGTCGCGGGCCACCAGCCCGGCCTGCACCGCCGCACCGAGCGCCACGACCTCATCCGGGTGGACGGTCGCGATGGGCAGGCGCCCGAACATCCGCGCAGCCATCCGGCGGATCAGCGGCATCCGCGTCGCGCCGCCGGCCAGAACCAGGTGGCTGATGTCGTCAGGCATCAGCTTGGCGTCGCGGATGGCGCGTTCGACCGGTGCGCGCAGCCGGGCCAGTAGCGGAGCGCTGATGCTCTCGAACCGCTCGCGCGTGAGGGGCCAACGGTATTCCCGGCCCTTGTGGGTCAGCACGACCTCGGCCGCGTCGGCGTCGGTCAGCGCGCGCTTCGCCACCTCGGCCGCGCGGCGCAGCGCGGCGTGCACAGGCTCGTTCCGGCCGCGCGGGGACAGGCCCGCTCCGGCCTCGGCGATGAAGCCGTCCATGATGGCGTCCACGAAGTCCTCGCCGCCCAACCGGTTGTCGCCGGTGCTGGCGCGCACCTCCATGACGCCTTCAAACATCTCCAGGATGGACACGTCGAACGTGCCGCCACCAAGGTCGAGCACCATGACCCGGCGCTCCTCGCCTTCACCCTCATGCAAGCCATAGGCAAGGGCGGCGGCAGTCGGCTCGTTCAACAAGCGCACCACGTTCAGCCCCGCCATCTGCCCGGCGGTGCGGGTGGCCTTGCGTTGAGCGTCGCCGAAGTAGGCGGGCACGGTGATGACCGCATCGCGCACCGGTGCGCCCAGCACGCGCTCCGCATCCGCCTTCAGGCTGCCCAGCACGAACGACGACAGCTCCTCGGCACGCAAACGCTGCTTACCAAGCTTGAAAACGTGCGGCGTGCCCATGGCCCGCTTGAAGGCGGCGGCAGACCGGTCGGGATGGACCGGCAGGCGTTCCCGCGCCGGCAAGCCGACCAACACCGCGCCGTCGTCGTCCAGGCTGACGACGGACGGGGTGAGCACGCCTCCATGGTTGTTCGGGATCAGCTCCGTCCCGCCATCCCGCCAGACCGCAATCAGGCTGTTGGTGGTGCCAAGGTCTATGCCGACGATCATGCACTCACCTGTGCCTAGGTTGCGAGCAGCCCGTCATAGCCGCTAGCCGGCGGAGCAGGAAGCTAGAAGCCTATTATAAGATTGAGACGCAGCCCCGTAATTGATGTGGCCAGACGGTGCAGCCAGGCACTGATTTCGCCGTGCACGGCAGCCGCGCGCGATGCCGGTGATGGGACTGGAAAACCAGCCTTGGCGTCTGCCACAGCCAGAATTGGCAGAAGCGGCATGATGGTGCCGTGTGCCGCCCTAAACCGGAACGGCCACGGCTATGGCCTCCTTCTGCGCCGCCGGGAGCAAACCCTCGGCGCCCGTCTCCAGCGCCGGAAGCTCGATGTTGATGCGCAGTCCCGGCGTTGCATTGGCGGCGGAGATGCGGCCGCCATGCAGCGCCACCGCCCGTTCGCAGATGGCCAGGCCCAACCCGGCGCCGCCGGTGTTGCGCGCCCGGGCCGCGTCCACCCGGAAAAACGGCTCGAACAGGTGCGGCAACGCGCCGGGCGGCACGCCGGGGCCGCGGTCCCGCACCACCAGGCGCGCCCAGGGACCTTGCCGGTCCAGCAGGGCTTCCACATCCGTGCCGTCCGGAGTGTAGAACAGGGCGTTGGCCAGCACGTTTTCCGCCACCCGGCGCAGCAGGGCGGCGTCCCCGCTGACCCATATGGGGCCACCATGCCGGATCAGGTGGATGCACTGCGCCCGTTCCCGCCACTCGAACGTCACGTTGTCGATCGCCTCTTGGACGACGGCGGCGAGGTCCACCGGGACTGACCGCTCCGGCTCCGTGGCGCCTTGCAGAGATGACAGCACCAGCAGTTCGCGCACCAGGCGGGACACGGTGTCCAACTCGCGCTCCATGCGGTCGAATCGAGGACCTCCCGCGCCGCCGGCCTCACGCCGGGCAAGGCCGAGCGCCATGCTGAGGCGGGCGAGCGGCGACTTGATCTCGTGGCTTACGTCGTCGATGAACCGCCGTTGCGCCTGCAGGCTGGCGGCGACGCGGTCGGCCATATGGTCGAATTCGCTCACCAGGTCGGCCGCCTCGTCGCACCGCTTCTCACGGCTGCGTCCTGCACGGGCAGTCAAGTCACCGGCGGCGAAGGCGGCGGCAGCAACGCGGAGGCGCCGGATCGGCCGCGCCAGGTAACGCGCGAGGAAGAAGCTGACGACCGCGCAGATGGCCAGCTCGATCAAGGGCATCAGCGTCCACCACGGCCCCGGCAGCATGCCGAACAGCCGCGGCCGCGGCAGCAGGGTGGCAACCAGGCAGAACGGGCCGGGCCTGCTGATGAGGGGGATCGGCACGGCCAGGGATTGGTGGCTCTCGCCGCCGGCTGCAGGGACAATTAGGCCGGCGCACCCGCCCTCGGAGGGCTCGGACAGGTGCAGCGAAAGCTGCCGAGGCCCTCCTTGCGGCGCTGCCGCAACAAGGGCCTCGGCGGCGGCCGGCCCGTCCCGGTCCATCACGGCGCCGATGGCTTGGGCATACAGCGGCAGCGCCGCGCCCATTGCCCGCTCGACATCCGGCCGGTTGTCGCCCAGCGTCGCCTGCAGCAGCATCCCGCTGCCCCGCGCCAGCACCGGCACGAGCAGCATGCAAAAGAACAGCTTGGCGAACAGGCTACGCATGAACCAGAACCTAGGGGACAGAAGGGAGCGGGGCGGCATACAGGTAGCCGACGTTGCGGACCGTCCGGATCGGGTCGTCAGTGCCCAGCTTGCGGCGGAGCTTGCTGACCAGGGTGTCCACATTGCGGTCCAGCGCCGCGCCCCCTTGCCGGCCCAATGCCGCGGCGGCCAGCGCATCGCGCGATACAGGGGTGCCGGCCTGCCGGAGGAGGCATTCGAGCAGGGCGAACTCGGCGCTGGTCAGGTCCAGTGGCGCCCCGGCGCGCAGGGCCTGCCGCGCCGCCGGGTTCACGACGACGTCGCCGACCTGCAAGGGAGCTGGCGCCGGATCCACCCGCCCGGTCCGCCGCAGAACGGCGCGGACCCGCGCGGCCAGCTCGCGTGGGTCAAAAGGCTTGGGCACGTAATCGTCTGCGCCCAGTTCCAGGCCAACCACGCGGTCAGTGGCGCCATCGCGGGCGGTGAGCAGGATCACCGGTATGGACGAGGTGCGCCGGAGATCACGCAGCACCTCGAATCCGCTGCGGTTTGGCAGCATCACGTCTAGGATGACCAAGTCATAGCCAGCGGGCGCGCCGGCGCGGGGGTCGGCGCCGTCATGCGCCAGGTCCACGGTGAAGCCGTCTGGCCGCAGGTACTCCGCAAGCATCTCCGCCAGGTCGGCATCGTCATCCACCACCAGTATCCTGTGCATCACCCTTATCCTGCCTGGCCCGTCTATGGAGTTGTGTGGAGTGTTGCGGACCAACGCGCCAGGTCGGCGGCAACACTCCATTAACCTCGACACCAACTCAGCAGCCGAACGCGCTATCCCCTTGGCGTGCCGGGCGGGCCGGTCATGCAGGGAGGCACGGTATGCTGACAGGCGATGTCGTTGAGCTGAATGGATTGGACCAGACAGCGGGATGGACCATCGCAGGCTGGGCCGCGGCGCCGGCGGACGATGCCGAACTCGACCTGCGCCAGCTTCGCCACCACATGAAGAATACCCTGCAGCGGATCAGCTCGCTTGTGCGGACCACGCCGGGATTGCGGGCGACCCCGGCGGGCCGGCAACTTGCCGACGAGGTTGAGGACCGCATCTGCCGGGCTGCCGAGGTTGCGAACGCCATGTTCGGCCTGACGAAGTCGCCGGGTCCTTTGGAGGTGCGCCTGCGCAAGCTGGCGGAGGGCGCGGCCGACCTGATGGCCGACCCGGACCAGGTGATCCAAGTCGAGGTTGAATGCTCCGGCGCATGCCCGCCGGCGCTGCACGGCATGCTGCTGCGCGTCGTGCAGGAGCTTGTCGGCAACGCCGTCAAGCACGGCTTCTACGCCAGGTTGGTGGGCCGGCTTCGGGTTAGTCTCGCGTCCGGTCCGCGTGGCACGCGGCTCGTGGTCGCCGACGATGGCTGGGGGTTCTGCTACAGGCCGGGGAGCGGCGACGGGTTGGCGATCGTGCGTGCTTTGATCGCTCCGTTCGGAGGCGTGCTGGACATCAAGTCGGGGGATGGCGCCACGGCCGAGGTGCTTCTGCCGCCGGATGGCCTTGGATGCTGAAGCAGATGGGCATTCCAGCCCTGGCCGTCATGCCCGTGCTATCGCGCTTCGGCCGCGCACTGGGTGCCATCCGGGCCGGGCTGAGCCAAAGCCAGCCCGGCATGTTGGCGACGCTGTCGCCGCGCGAGGGCGCAGTTGTCGCCATCCTCGCAGCCGCTGCCTGGATGCCCCGCTGCGATCCGCAGACGCGTCGCCGAGGGTGGGCAATGCGTCGCGACCGTGCAAGCGCTCAATTCGAAGGAGTTTGATGCATGGACATGGAAGCACTCACCGCCGGGCCGGCGATGTGTCCGCCGCCGGCCGGCCGGCGCCTGCGGGCGGTCCATAATGCGTTCGCGCGTGGCTTGGCCAGAGGCGCGCTGCTGAGCGTTTGGGTGCTGCTCCCGCTCATGCCGGTCTTGGGCGTGGTGCTGTCGAGGATGAGCGGCATCCGATGACGGTCGCCGCGTCCGCGGCGCCGGGCCGTTGCAGGATCGCTTTCAGCCAGTTACCGTTTAGGAAGAACAACAGGCAGGGTGGGATTGCCGCGCAATGAGGTCAGGCTGGACCGCGTTTGTGCTTTTTGTGCTGGCCGGCGCGCCCCTGGTCGCCGCGCCGTGCACATCGCTGGCGCAGTCGGCGTCTGATCCCGGCAGCGGCGGCTCGTCCGCCGGGGGACACGGTGGACGCCGTGGGGGAGGCCGGCAGCAACGCTCCGGCCCGGCAGGGGCGCAGGCGCAAGATGCACCCCAGCTCAGGCGCGACCCAGTGCAGCGGCTTGATGCAGGTGCAGTGGTATGCCGCACCGAGGCCGACCTGCTGCAGCATCAGGCGGTGATCCTGGCACGGCTCAATGGCGGGAACGCCGAGGAAGCAGCGAGCTGCCGGCTCGTCCGCGCCATGACGGCGGTGGCCGTCGTCGAGCGGCATGGCCTTGCCAGCACCGAGATCCGCTTGCCAGGCCCTCCGGAGCAGGTCGGATGGACCGATGCTGTAGTCCACGATGGCCCTGCGGGCGCACGATAGGCGGGGGTATGATGCCAGGCTGCGACCGAAACCGCTGTAACCCGTCCAATAAGCATGCGAGCGGTGTTGCCGACACGCCCCGGTGGTATGCAACACCTGGGACCTCGGGGCGCTTTGCCGGGCCACGCTTGCGCATTGGACTGCACCCAGGCACGCAAGCTGCCGCTTGGGTCCGCTTGGGGACGCGGGCCGTCATCCTCGGCGTTGCTGGCATTGCGCTATCGGCCTGCGCTGGCGTGGCTGGGGTCACGCAGATCGCCCGTAATACCTACAATGTTGAGAAGCTGGGCCATGGCACATACAGCGTCCGCACGCATTCCTACGTCGGCGTCAGCGGCCTTGAGGACGCGAAGGCCGACAACGCCCGTGCTGCTGCCAAGTTTTGCGTCAAGAAGGGCCTGGCAACGACGATTGTTGTCAGCGACACGGGCCATGGTGGCGTGGCGCCTGATGACACGCTGACATTCCGGTGCAGTGCCCAGGCAACCGTCAGCTCACAAGGAAATAATTAACAAAAAGATATGTAACGCTAGCCCCCAGCATGGCAGGCCGTGTGGCAAGTAGTCGCTTGCCCCAGCCTATCTTGATGAACGGAAGCGGGATGAGGATAGAATGGCTGTCGACGTAAACGAGAGTGCGTTCGTTGTTGGCTCTGCGCAGTCCATCGCCTTGTCGCAGATGGTCTCGGTGACAGCGTCTGCCAGCAACCCGGCTTACCTTGTGCTGACCGGCCTGGACCGGAACGAGTATACGGCGGGCGCGTCAGGCGCCACCGGCTCCCTTGCAGGCGGCGGCCAGACGGACGGGTTCAGCGCCATAGGCGGTGATTCGCGCGGCGCCGGCATCGTGTTCACCTATCAGGCCGCCACGGGCCGCTACTACAGCAGCACCTACGGCTACCTGGACCAGCTCAGCTACACCGCTTCGGCCAGCCCCGGCGACGTGACGAACCTGTCCCTGTTCGGTACGAGCAACCTGTCGCTGGCCCGGTATTACGCCAACAACCCATATGCTTTGATGCAGGTGGATTCCGCAGGCTATCTGGGAAGCGCGACAGTGGCGACGGTGCCGGGCTTCACCGGAACGGTGCCGGCCCAGGCGACGCCGGACTCGATCGCCGCCACCGCGGACAGTTTTGTGGGCCAGCCGTGGAACGAGAACGGCTGCTGGGTGCTGGCCAGCACGATCGCCGCCGAGGCCGGCGCGTCGCTGCCTGTCCAAAGCACCTCGATCGGCGTTGCCGGCCAGGGCACCGGCGAGTGGTTCGTGGCCTATGACGGCCCGGCTGGCAGCACCGGCAACTGGCAGTCCATGGTCACAACCGGAGATGTAGTCGCCTTCGAGACGGCCTCCGGAGGCGGGCACATCACGACCTGCGTCGCCGGATCGGGCGGAACGGCGACGCTGGTGGACAACATCACCTACGTGAACGCGGCGGGGCAGGTGGTGAACGGGGCTGGCGACGGGTCAGCCAGCGATGTCACGGTGGCCGCGCCTCACGCGGCTTCGCAGGAGTTCTCCGGCGTATCGGCTGGCACGGTCGTCATCTACCAACTCGACACGCCGGACGTGACCGATCAAGTCGCCGGTGCCGTGATGATCGCGGGCGGCAGCCAGTCCCTCGGTGCCTTGTTCGCCGCAATGGATCCGGAGGGCAAGTCGGTCACGTCCTATCAGGTGTATGATGCCGACGGCAGCACCCTGATGGTGAACGGGACCACGGAGAGCGCAACCTCGGCAGCCAACGCCGTCACGACTGGGGCGTTATCGCAGGTCAGCCTGGAGGCGGGCGCCGGGGCCGGGACGGACACACTTTATGTGCGCGCCTCCAATGGGTCATACTGGGGTGATTGGACCAGCCTAGGTGTCACCGTCACGGCCCCGCCAGCGGCTGCCACAGCCCCAACTCCGACTTCGGTCCCAACGCCAGTGGCGTCCGGCTCCACCGCGCCATCAGAATACGTTTTGACGGACACGGCCACTGGCGCGGGCAGCACCAGCACTGGCACAGCCTACTCGGGACCGGTGAACTACTTGCAATCGCAGTATCTCTGGGCCGGCCAGGACAGCGTCAATATCGCGGCAAATGTCGCGGACGTTTTCCTGCAAGGCGGTCCTGGCAACGACGCGTTGTCCGCCAGCGCGGGCAGCAACGTGCTGGACGGCGGCATGGGGTCCAACTTTCTCACCGGCGCCACGGGTGCGGACGGCGGGGCCGACACGTTCTTCCTCGACGGCCGCGGAAGCGGGTCCACATGGGATACTCTGGTCAATTTCCACGTGGGCGACGCAGTTACATTGTGGGGCTTCGTGCCGGGCCAGAGCACGACGAGTTGGGTCGGTGTGCAGGGCGCCTCCGGGTATCAAGGGGCAACGCTCAACGCTTCGTTCCCGGGCGGAGCGGCAAATGGAACCGTCACGTTTGCGGGCGTGAGCCTGGCGGACGCGCAATCCAACTTCACCACCAGCACCGGTACGGCCGGGGGCGTATCTTACTTGTATATCAAACGGGTTGGATAGCTGGGGCGACGCATGCTGAGGACCTGCTGGGTTGGATGTCCTCACATCGCCTCCCGCCCTCAGACGGTAAACTGCTCCGCGATGATCCGCTCGCTAAGCCCCTGGTCCGGATCGAACAGCACCGTCACCACCACCTCCCGGTCCTCGCTCAACCCTACCGACGCCACATCCCGGACCTCGGTGAAATCTGCCACCGCCGCCACCGGCCGCTTCTCCTGTTCCAGCACCTCGAACAGCACCTCCGCCGTGCTCGGCAGCAGCGCGCCGCGCCAGCGCCTGGGGCGGAAGGCGCTGATCGGCGTCAACGGCAGCAAGTTGGCGGACAGCGGCACGATGGGACCGTGAGCCGATAAGTTGTAGGCGGTGGACCCCGCCGGCGTGGATACCAGCACCCCGTCGCAGATCAGCTCCGGCAGCCGTACCCGGCCATCCACCGTGATGCGTATCTTGGCCGCCTGGCGCAATTGCCGCAGCAGCGAGACTTCATTGAGTGCCAGGGCTTCCTCGACTGCGCCCGTCTGGGTCACGGCGTGCATGCGCAGAGGATGCAGGAGGGCGGGCTGGGCGCTGCCCAGGCGCTCGGGCAGCGCGTCCTCGCCGAAGGCGTTCATCATGAAGCCGACGCTGCCGCAGTTCATCCCATACACTGGCCGCGTGTCGCCCTGGCCCATCATGCGGTGCAGCGTTTCCAGCATGAAGCCGTCGCCGCCCAGCGCCACCACCACATCCGCCCCATCCTCCATGGTGTTGCCGTAACGCGCCGTCAGCCGCGCCAGGCTTTCCCCGGCGAGGCGTGTCGGGGCGGCGACGAACATGATGCGCTCGATGCTGGTGCGCTCGACCTCGATAGGCTCGGTGGTGAGGATTGCCGTAGCGGCCATGCCGGGCGCCCCTACACCAGCCGCCGATGGTCCAAGACCGGCATGTCGCGGCGGATACGGGCGGTGGCAGCCGGGTCAATGCGGGCGGTGGCCCAGCCCAGGCCGTCCGGCACGTTGGCGACCACGTGGCCCCAGGGATCGCACACCAGGGAATGGCCGAACGTCGCCCGCGGCTCTCCCTTCGCATCCAGGTGCCGGCCCCAGGTGGCCGGCGCGGCCATCCAGCATTGGGTCTCGATGGCCCGCGCCCGGATCAGCACCTCCCAATGGTCGCGCCCGGTCGGTACGGTGAAGGCGCTGGGCAGCAGGATCAGCTCCGCCCCGGCCCGGCGCAGCGCCAGGAACAGCTCGGGGAACCGCAGGTCGTAGCAGATGGCCAGGCCGACGCGCACGCCCCCGGCGTCGAACGTCACCACGTCGGTGCCCCCGCCATAGGTCTTGCTTTCGCGGTAGCCCGTGCCGTCCGGGGTGGTGATGTCGAACAGGTGCATCTTGCGATAGCGCGCGACCTCCGCCCCCTGCGGGTCGAACACCACGGTGGTGTTGAACAGCTTGCCCTCGGCCTGCTCCGCCATAGAGCCGCCGTGCAGGTGGATGCCGCGGGTGCGGGCGGCGCCGCGCAGCCACTCATAGGCGGGTCCGCCGGGCTGGTTGCTGCCCGGCGGCGGCAGGGGCTCGGATTGGGCGAGCTTGGTGGCCGCGTCGCCGCCGAGACAGGTCCACATCTCCGGCAGGGACACGAGGTCCGGACGGTCCGTCGCGGTATCGTCCAGCAGGCGGGCAGCCTGGGCGATGTTGGCGGCCTTATCGGCGCCGGGGTTCATTTGCAGGACGCTGACGCGCATGGGGCGGCCTCCGATGGGTGCGGACGCATCAGGGCACGGCGGGAGGGGATCAGTAAAGCCGTGGCTCCGTGCGGCCGGGGCGGGGGATGGGGGCAGGGGGGCTATGCGGGGCCGGTGGAATCGGCGGGCGGCCGGAGGTATAGCGGTCAGCGGGGCTGTAGCTGTCCTCCATGCCCGCGGTCTCGGGCAGGCGCAGCGACAGGCTGCGGATCTCGGCCTGGATTTCGTCCAGCCGGGCCTCGATGACCTCTAGCCTGGTCTTCACGCCGAACACCGCAAAGGGCATGGCGAGATACAGCAGCACGACCAGGCCGCCCGCCACCAGCACGGCAAGGTGGACCCACCAGGGCACCCAGTCAGGAAGCGGCAGGGGCGATGTCATAACGGCTTCATGGCAAATGGGTGCTTTTCTGCAATTGGATGTCCAGTCGGGCAGGGCGGTCGCATGATGCCTCCTGATGCCATCTGTTCGTTAAAAGGGCCGGGACAACGGAAGAAACAGGAAGATTTGCGTGTGTTGACGCGAAACTCAGTCGCCACCATGGCAAAATTCTGCCGGTTCGGCCTTCCTCGCCGCCGTCGGCTCCCGGGTGGCCAAGGAGCAGGGCAACACCGGGTTGACCAAACCTGGGAACCCCCGGACAACCCCGGCAATGCGTCACTCCGCCATTTTGTCCGAACCTCTGGCGGGCTTGCAGGCGCAAGCCCGGGGTCTTGCCGAGGCGGCGGGGCTGCAGCCGCGGGTCGTGGACCTGCATCCCAGGGCGCCCTGGCGCTGGATCGCCGCCCGGACCTGGCCGGCTCCGCTGCGGGCGGTGGACCTGCCGGAACTGGGGGACAGTGTGCTGTTCACCGCCGGCGGCACCGCGGGCGCTGTTGGCGCGGCGCTGCGCCGGCCGGGTCGGCCCGTCGTGCAGGTGCAGCACCCTCGGATGGACCCGGCGCGCTTCGACGTTGTGGTCGTCAACCGGCATGACGGCCTAACCGGCCCCAACGTCGTCGTCACCCGCACCGCGCTGCACCCGGCCACGTCGGCTCGCCTGGCGCAGGCCGCCGCCGAATGGGCGCCGCGCCTGGCCCACCTGCCGCGCCCCCTGGTGGCGGTGCTGGTCGGCGGCAGCAACGGGCGGTTCCGGCTGGACGCCGCCGTGGCCCAGGCGCTGGGCGCGCAGTTGGCGGAGATGATGCGGCTGGACCGGGTCGGCGTCGCCCTAACCCCCTCCCGCCGCACGTCGGCCGAGGCTTGTGCCGCCCTGCGCGACGCCATCGTGCCCGGCGGCGGTTGGATGTGGGACGGGACCGGCGCCAACCCGTATTTCGGCCTGCTCGCCCTGGCCGATGCTATCGTGGCGACGGAGGACAGCGTGTCCATGGTGTCCGAGGCCGCGGCGACCAGTGCCCCGGTGCTGCTGGCCGGGCTGCCCGGACGGTCCCGGCGCATCCGGCTGTTCAATCGGTATTTGCAGGAGGACGGCAGGGTCCGCCCCTTCGCCGGGCGGCTGGAGATGTGGCCCGTGACGGCGATGGACGATACCGCGGCTGCGGGGGAAGAGGTGCGGCGCAGGTTGAGGCTGTAGGC
>CAXTCI010000013.1:0-48277 GCA_964242325.1 uncultured Acetobacteraceae bacterium | reverse complement strand
ATGGCTGCACTTCGTATTATGGCCTGCACCGGCCGACATTCCATAACTATAATTCTGCGACTGACGGCCCAGCCTCGGCAGCAATACATCCAGCCCTGCCCAAACCGCAGCAACGGAAGCGGATTGCCTCAGCCCCGCGCCGATCCATCCTCCTCAAGCAACGCTCCGATGCTGCGCCCGCAGCCGCTGCGCATACACATTCACCACCAGGGCCAGCAGCAGCACCAGCCCGCGGATCAGGATCTTCAGGAAGCTGTCCATACGCACATGGTCCAGCCCATTGTTCAGCACGCCCAGCACCAGCAGCCCCACGACGGTGTTGCCGATCCCGCCCTGGCCGCCGAACAAGCTGGTGCCGCCGACCACGACCGCCGAGATCGCATCCAGCAGGTAGTTATCGAACTGGTTCTGCTGCGCGCTGCCGAAGTAAGCCACCCCCAGCATCCCGGCGACGCCGGAGCACAACGCCGATACCATCAGCGCCGAACCGACCACGGCGCGCACGCCTACCCCGGAATGCTCCGCCGCTTCACGGTTGCCGCCCACCATGTAGATGTAGCGGCCGAAGCGCGTGTAGGTCAGCACGAGGTGTCCGGCCAGCAGCACCACGCCGGCCACCACCACGATCCACGGCACCGGGCCGACCGACCCGCTGCCAAGCGTCAGCACCAGCGATGGCACGCTGTAGGCGATCTGCCCGCGCACCAGCAGTGCGCAGATGCCGTTGCCGATCTGCAGCATCGCCAGGGTCATGATGAAGGACGGGATGCCGACCCGCGTCACCCCGAACGCCGTGACCGCCCCAATCAGCAGGCAGCCCGCGACCGATGCCACGATGGCCACTGCGCCGGGCAGCGGCAGGTTGGGGATGTTCACGCTGGCATCCTGCACCGTCAGGAAGGCGACCAGGATGCCGGTGGCGTTGGCGGTGCTGGCGACGCTAAGGTCTATCTCGGCGCACAGGATCACGAAGGTCAGGCCCACCGCGATGATCGCGGTGATCGAGACCTGCTGCAGCACGTTGCCCAGGTTCGCCCAGGTTGCAAACGACGAGCTGGTAGTGGTGAACAACGCAACCAGCGCCACCAGCGTCACCAGCGGCGCTAGATTGCGGAGCTGCCCGCGCAGGCGCAGCCAAAGCGACATGCGCGGCGGCGCGGCGGTAATGGTGGTCATGGCGTCTCCCTCAGGCGGCGGCAAGCAGACGGTCCTTGCTGACGGTTTCGCCGGCGAACTCCCGGGTGACGGCGCCGCGGCGCATCACCAGGATGCGATCGGCTAGGGACAGCACGGTTTCCGGCTCCGAGGACACCACGACGATGCCGATGCCCCGGTCCCGCAATCCCCGCACGATCCGCACCACATCGTCCTTCGCGCCGACATCCATGCCCCGCGTCGGCTCGCTCAGCAGCAGCACGCGCGGCAGGTGGGTCAGCCACCGGGCCAGCGCCACCTTCTGCTGGTTGCCGCCGGAAAGCTGCCCCACCGGGCGGTCCACCAGCGGCGGGCGCACGCCGAGGTCGCGCACGTGGACCTCGGCGATCCGCCGCTCCTCCCGCGGGTGCAGCAGCACGCGGCCGATGCGCTCCAGGATGGCGATGCTGATGTTGCGATAGACCGGCTCCAGCGCAAAAAGCTGGGACCGGCGGCTTTCCGGCACGAAGGCAAGGCCGGCGCGCTTGGCGGCCGGCATCCCGCCGCGCAGCCGGGCCACCTGCCCGTCCACCCGCACGATGCCGCGGTCCAGGCGCAGCTTACCCGACAGCGCCCGCGCCAGCTCCAACTGGCCGGAGCCCATGAAGCCGTAGATGCCCAGGATCTCCCCTGCCCTCACGTCCAGCGACACGTCCTCGAACAGCCCGGCCACCGTCAGGCCGCCGGCCTGCAGCACCACCGGGGCATCGACCGGGCCTTCGAGTTGCAACGCACCGTCATGCGCCTCGCCCAGCCGCTCGTGCCCGGCGCCGACCATGCGGTCGATCAGCCAACCCTTGCCGACCTCGGCCGCGGGCGCATCCCCGACCAGGCGGCCGTTGCGGAACACCGTCACCTGGTCCGAAACGCGCATCACGTCGTCCAGGAAATGCGAGATGAACACGGTGCTGCGCCCGGTCTCGCGCAGCCGGGCCAGCAGGGCGAACAGCCGCTCCACCTCCGGCGGCGACAGGGCGGAGGTCGGCTCGTCCAGGATCAGGATGCGCGCCCCCGACAGCAGCACGCGCGCCAACTCCACCATCTGCTGCAGGCCCAGCGGCAATGAGCCGACCGGGGCGCCGGGGTCCACGTTGATGCCCAGCGCCTCCATCTGCTGCTGCGCCTGCGTCCGCATCCGCCGCCAGGACACCAGGCCCAGGCGGTTCAGCGGCTGCGCGCCCAGCAGCACGTTCTCGGCCACCGACAGCTCCGGCACCGTCGAAAGCTCCTGATGCACCATGCCGATGCCGGCATCCCGGGCGTCCCGCGCGGATCGGAAGCGCACGGGCCGGCCATCCAGGCGCATCTCGCCGTCGTACTCGCTGTGCACGCCGGCGATGATCTTCATCAGCGTGCTCTTGCCGGCGCCGTTCTCGCCGACAAGGCCGTGCACCTGGCCGCGGTGCAGCGCGAAGTCCACCCCGCTCAGCGCCGCGACGCCGGCGAAGCGCTTGGAGATGCCGCGCAGCTCCAGCAGTGGCGCGTCCATCGGCTAGATCAGGAAGTTCCGTTCCATCCAGGCCATGCCCGGCGCGTTGGCCTTGGTGACGACGGGACCGTCGGTGATGACCGACTTGGGGATGCCGGCTTCCCCGGTCTTCTCGCCCGCCATGACCGCCGCGACCCCGGCAACGATGGCGCCGCCGTGGATGCGGCACGACGGGTTGCGGACCGTCGCGTGCATGCGTCCATCGGCCACGGCGGCCAGCGCCGGCGGCATCGCGTCGCAACCGCCGATCTTGATGTCGGTCCGGCCCCGCTGCTTCATCACGTTGTAGCCAGCCAGGGCCATGTCGTCGTTGTGGAAGTAGGCGGCGCTGATCTTGGGATACTTGGTGAGCAGGGTGTCCCAGATGCGGGCCACCTTGGTCACGTCCCAGTCACCGGGCTGGGTATCGAGCACCTCGACCTTCGGATATTTCTTCATCACGCTTTCAAACCCGCGCGCCCTGCCCTGCGCCCCGGTGTGGCCCAGCGCGCCCTGGGTCATGATGACCGTGCCCTCGCCGCCGATGGCGTCCATCAGCGCCTGGGTCACGGAGGCGCCCATGAATTCGTTGTCCGGCGCCAGGAAGGAGTGGATGTTAAGCTGGTCCAGCGGCGCGATCAGCGTGTCCATGTCGATGACCGGCACGCCCGCGTCCACCATCTTGCGGACCGGCGCCGTCAGGGTGCCGATGCCGAACGCCTGGATGGCAACGAAGTCCCAGGTCTGCGAGGCCATGTTGTCTATGGCGCCGCGCTGCCGGGTGGCATTCAGCTCGCCGTCGAACCAGGTCACGTCCACGTTATATAGGCGGCCCCAGTACTCCGCCGCCAGCTTGCCCTGGGCGCACCACGTCGCCTGCAGCCCGGCGTTGGAGAACGCCGCCCGCAGCGGCTTTTCCGAGCGGCCCATCTCGGCGGCGAGCACCGGGTCCACCGCCCCCAGCACCGAAGCGCCGGCTCCGGCAGCAAGCGCCGCCAGCAGCAGCGCACGACGGTTGGTTGGCGGGATCGCTTGATCGTCCATGTGGTCGTCCTCCCCTGTGCCCGGGGCGGTCGTGCCGCCGCCCCGTGTGCCCACGAAGCTTGCGCCAGAGGCTCCGGCCGTTGCAAGGAACAACTCAACGCGGATGAACAGGTCCGCCTTAAGGGAAGGAACGCGTCCGTGGCAGCAACCTATCCAGACCTCGCCGGCAAGACCGTGCTGATTACCGGCGGCGCATCCGGCATCGGCGAGGCGATCGTGCGGCGATTCGCGGCGCAGAGGTCACGTGTCGGCTTCCTGGACATCAACGACGCCGCCGGGGAGGCGCTGGCGACCGAGCTGGGCGGCGACGTCCGCTATGTCCGTGCCGACCTGACGGACATTCCCGCGCTGCGGGCCGGCGTTGCGGCGGTGCGGGACGCCTTCGGGCCGATCACCATCCTGGTCAACAACGCCGCGCACGACGAGCGGCACCGGACGGAGGACGTGACCCCGGAATACTGGGACAACCGGGTTGCCGTGAACCTGCGCCACCAGTTCTTCACCGCCCAGGCGGTGCTGCCGGACATGCAGGCGGCAGGCGGCGGCTCGATCGTCAACTTCGGCTCGGTGTCCTGGATGATCGGCCAGGGCGGCATGGCGGCCTACACCGCCTGCAAGAGCGCGGTGCTGGGCCTGACCCGGTCGCTGGCGCGCGACTATGGGGCGGACAACATCCGGGTGAACGCCATCGCGCCGGGCTGGATCATGACGCAGCGGCAGAAGGATCTATGGGTGACGCCGGAGGGCGAGAAGGAGATCATGGTGCGCCAATGCCTGAAGCGCGGCCTGCAGCCGGACGAGATCGCCCGGGTGACGCTGTTCCTGGCGTCGGAGGAGGCGTCGGCCTGCACCAACCAGCACTATGTGGTGGACGGCGGCTGGGTGTAACCCGTCGCCCCCAGGTTTTGCGCAGGCCCCAGAAGGACGGCGTGTCGGCCGGCACGATGTCCTGTAGTGCCGTGCGATAAAGGATCAGCTGCCTGAACTGGCCTAAGCAAACCTTTGGAGGTTTGCGCATAGATGAAAAAATAAGCAGGCTTACGCGGCTTGTCACACAGATGGCCTACGGCCGTGCCAGGCCGCGTAGACCTGCCTAAGGGCACATAGGCGCCGAACCCCTTCCTTCCTCCCTGCGATAACGTTGGGATCAAGACCACTTCGCGGCGGAGAACCTGACAGCGGCTCATTCTCCATGCCGATCGAGCCCTCCCCGCCCGATGGCTGCGGCGGCGGTGGAGCGGTCAGCCCGGGGTTGTCCCGTGGACGCCGGTGAGCGAAACCATGATCCTAGCCGCACGCTAGGCAATCTCCGGCTGACGCCGGCATCCGCTCAAGTGGACCGGATCATGACCGGCTTTGGCCCAGCCGGCGTCCGGCAGTGCTGCCGGACCCTGACGCGGTATGGCACAGGTTACTTCTACAGAAAGGTCAGGATACGGAATGCTGCAACAGGTGAACGCGTCGGGCCGGGTAGGGACGGAGCCGGTGCGGGTGGTGATGATACCCTCGGCGTCCGGCGGGATGGGCCACATATCCCGCACCGCGACGCTGGCACGCGCGCTGCGCCTGCTCGACCCGGCGGTGGAGATCGAATACGTGCTGGACGCCGACCGCCTGCGCGCGTTCAACATCGAGGCCGCGGTGCGGATGGGCTACAAGCCGCGCTTGATGCCCGCCCGGCACCGCGACAACCGGGATGCCATTGCCCGCTTGTGCCTGGGCGACGCCGACGTGATCGTGGAGGACACCATGCGCTTTCTGGTGCCTTTGCGCGCTTGCGTCCCCCACGCCGCCTGGGTGTCCATCCCGATGACGCCGATCGGGGACGAGCTGTTCATGGACTGGCCGTTCATGAAGCAGATGGATGCGATCATCTGGGCCTATGCCCCGCTGGTCGGCCTACCCCGTGACCTCGACCCCGTGCGCGACCTGGTGACCGCCACCGGGCCGTTCCTGTTGGTGGACGGGGTGCCAGACCCAGCCATGAGTCGCACCCGTCTCGGCCTCAGCCCGGACGCGCAGACGGTTGTTTATGCCCCGCGCGGCTTCCCATTCGGCCGGGAGTTCGGCCATCGCGTGCTGGCAGGAACCTATGGCGCGGTCGAGGCGCTGCGGCGGACCACGCATCCGGACCTGTCGCTGACGCTGATTGCGGTCGGCGACCCATCCGACTTGCAAGGCGTTCCGGGGGTACCTGCAACGCTGCCGCCTTGGGTCCGGGTGCACGGACTGCTCCCCCAGGACGAAGCGCTGATGCACATGCGTGCCGCGAGCGCCGTCGTCGCCGAGGGCACCAGCACGATGCACGAGGCGGCTGCGCTCGGCACGCCGGTGGTGTTGACGCCCGGCCCGATTGCGGAAACCACCCTGCTGGCGACGAAGCTGGCCGAGCATGGCGCTGCCCGGACTCTCCTGCCCCACGACGTCAGCACCGCGCGCCTGACGGAAGCGTTTGCGGCGGTGCTGGCCGACCCGGCAGCGAGTGCGGCCATGGCGGCCCGCGCCCAGTCGCTGGTAACCGGCGGTGGTGGCGTGCTGGCCGCGGCCCGGCTGGTGCTGGACCTCGCCGCACGGCAGCGGGCGCAAGGGTTGGTCCGGCAGCTGGGCGCAGCATGACCGGCGGCCTCGCGGGCAACTGCGCCATCGCGGTGATGGCGAAGGCGCCGCGTCCCGGACAGGTCAAGACCCGGCTTTCCCCCGTCCTGCAGCCGCACGAGGCCGCCGAGATGAGCGCAGCCTTCCTGCAGGACGTCACCGCCAACATCGCCCTCGCCTCGCAGGAGGCGGCGATCGGCGGCTGGATCGCCTACGCACCTGCCGGGTCGGAACGCCTGTTCGACGGCATGTTGGAGCCTGGCACCCGGCTGGTGCTCGCGGATGGCGCGATCGAACCTTCGCCCGGGGTGCAAGGGTTCGGGTTGTGCCTGCTGCATGCCGCCCAATCCCTGCTGGACGGGGGAGCGGATGCCGTGTGCCTGCTCAATTCCGATAGCCCTACCCTGCCGACCGCGTTGCTGGTCGAGGCGGCACGCCTGCTTGCCGCGCCAGGCGACCGCGTGGTGCTTGGCCCGGCGGAGGACGGCGGCTACTACCTGCTCGGCTTCAAGCACCCGCATGCCGGGCTGTTTGCCGAGATTGCCTGGAGCACGGAGCTGGTGGCGGCGCAAACCCGCGAGCGCGCAGCCGGGCTGGGGCTGGACCTGGTCGAGCTTGCCGCATGGTATGACGTTGACGACTCCGCCGCCCTGCGCCGGCTGGTCAAGGGAGGGCGTGGCGGCGACCTCCTGCCCTATCCCGCCCCATCCACCACCGCCCTCATCGCCCGCCTCGGCCTCGCGCAACGCCTGGAGGCGTGAGGCGGTCCGACCCCCTGCCGGTGCAGGCGTGATCGCACGCGGCCATACGATCCAGTGAAGTCGGCAACGCCTGGCCATCTCCATCGTTGGCGGCGCGACGTACACGGAGCGCAAGGCGGTGGATCTGAACGGCAAGGTTGCGGTGATCACGGGGGCGGACTCCGGCATCGGCCAGGCAACTGCGGCGGCGTTCGCACAGGCGGGCGCCGATGTGTGCATCACCTTCCACACCGACGAGGACGGCGCAAAGGAAACGAAGCGCCAAGTCGAAGCAGCAGGGCGGCGTGCCCTTGTCATGCAGTGCGACGTGGCAGATGCCGCCAGCGTGCAGGCTGCGTTCGACCGTACGGCGGCTGATCTTGGGATCCCTGACCTGCTGGTTGCCAACGCAGGCACCGGCATGAGCGGCATGCCCGTCGCGGACATGGACGACGCCAAGATGATGGAGGTGCTGCAGACCGACTTGGTGGGTCCGCTGTTCTGTGCCCGCGCCTTCGTCCGGCAACGCAAGACTGCTGGCGGTGCCGGGCGGCTGATCTTCATCGGTTCGGTCGCCGGCCACCTGCCGACGCCGGGCAGCGCGCCTTATGGGATGGCCAAGGCCGGCGTCAACTCGCTCGTGCGCAGCCTCTCGCGGGAGGTGGCGGAGGACCGGATCAACGTGAACGCCATCGCCCCCGGCCTGATCGCCACGCCGATGACGCAGAAGCGCTTGGACGATCCTGAGCAGCGTGAGAAGTCCATGCAGAACATCCCCTGGCGCCGCCCAGGCCGTCCGGAGGAGATCGCTGGGTTGGCCTTGTTCCTGGCGTCGGATGCAGGGGACTACGTCACTGGCCAGACCTTCGTCATAGACGGCGGGCTGACCATGAACTGGGGTGGAGCTTGAGCAGGCCCGTGCAGCTTGGCAGCCACATGGCTTGTTTCCGTGGGCCGAGCCGCGTGCGCCTGACTTGGTCCCGCCAGCTAGAAAACCTGGAAATGTCTGTTGATCAGCCGATACCGGCGACCAGCAGACGTCCATGCTTAGGAGAAGAACGATGCATGACCTTTACCGCCGCGCCATCCTGGCGGCCACTGGAGGCGCAGCCTTGACCGCCGCCGCCCAGGCTCAAGGTGTGGCAGGCCCGGTGCGCGGCGACGAGGGCGGCTCCATTGTCGGGCCGACCAATCCGGCCCGCCAGGCCGAGGAGCCGTTCACGACCGCGCCGCCAAAGACCGACCATGGCTCCATGCCCAACCTGAAATGGTCGTTCTCCGACAGCCACATGCGGTTGGAAGACGGCGGTTGGGCACGGGAAACCACCGTCCGCGAGCTGCCGGCCTCCAAGGAGATGTCCGGGGTCAACATGCGGCTGAAGGCCAACGCAGCGCGGGAGATGCACTGGCACAAGGAAGGCGAGTGGTCCTACATCCTCAAGGGCCGCGCCCGCATCACCGCCGTGGACCAGGACGGCCATACCTTCCTCGCCGACGTGGGTGAGGGCGACCTTTGGTACTTCCCGTCCGGCATCCCGCACTCGATCCAGGGGCTGGAAAGCGAGGTCGATGGGGTCGAGTTCCTGCTGGTGTTCGACGATGGCAGCTTCTCGGAGGACAGCACCTTCCTGATCACCGACTGGCTGGCGCATACGCCTCGCGACGTGCTGGCAAAGAACCTCGGTGTGGCCGAAGCGGCCCTGGCACACCTGCCGGAGAAGGAGCGTTACATCTTTCCCGCGGCAGCGCCGGCGCCCTTCGATCAGGACCGGATGGCTGGAACTGGGCCGGTGCCGCAATCCTTCGCCCACCGCATGACCGCGCAGGACCCGCAGCGCATGCCC
Organism: uncultured Acetobacteraceae bacterium; assembly: GCA_964242325.1. Taxonomy (GTDB): domain Bacteria; phylum Pseudomonadota; class Alphaproteobacteria; order Acetobacterales; family Acetobacteraceae; genus DASWOJ01. The sequence continues at coordinate 39,392 of CAXTCI010000013.1, read as the reverse complement.
GGCGGCTCCGTCCGCGTCACCGACACCCGCAACTTCCCGGCGTCCAAGACCATCGCCGCCGCGCTGGTCGAGTTGGAGCCGGGCGCCATGCGTGAGCTGCACTGGCATCCAAACGGCGCGGAATGGCAGTACTACCTGGAGGGCGAGGGCCGCATGACGGTGTTCGGGTCCGAAGGCAAGGCGCGGACCTTCGACTACCGCGCTGGCGACGTGGGCTACGTGCCCTTCGCGATGGGTCACTACATCGAGAACACCGGCACGTCGACGATGCGCTTCCTGGAAGTGTTCCGCAGCGACCGCTTTGCCAGCCTGTCGCTGAACCAGTGGATGAAGCTGACCCCGCCGGAGCTGGTGCGGTCGCACCTGAACATCGCGCAGGATGTGCTGGATGGACTACCTGTGGAGCAGCATCTCGTCATACCGGCACGGCGCCAGACATGAGCGGGCTGCTGGCCGGCAAGACCGCGGTCGTGACCGGCGCGGCCCGGGGGATTGGGCGGGCAACGGCAGTGGCCTTCGCCCGCGAAGGGGCCAATGTCCTCGGCATAGACATCGCCGGGCCGGTCAGCGCAACGCTGGATGTCGAGCAGGCGACGCCGGACGAGTTGGCGGAAACCGGCGGCCTGGTGGAGGCGGCTGGCGGTCGCTGGATGGCCCGGACCTTGGACCAGCGCGACTTGCCGGCGTTGCGCCATGCGGCGGCGGAGGCGATGGCGGCCTGGGGGCGCATCGACATCCTGTTCGCCAACGCAGGCATCCAAGGCTTCAAGTCCATCCTGGAGATGGAGGACGCGGACTGGCACGACCAACTCGACGTCAACCTGACCGGCACTGCCAATGCCATACGCGCCTTTGCGCCGCATATCGTGGCGGGCGGCCAGGGCGGGCGGATCATCGTCACGTCCAGCACCCAAGGCCGCCATGGCACCCGGTTCGGATCAGCCTACTCCGCGTCCAAGTGGGGCATCATCGGGCTGATGAAGTCGGTGGCGCTGGACCTGGGCGAACATGGCATCACCGTGAATGCCGTCGTCCCCGGCCTGATAGACACGCCGTTGACCCGGCACCACGAGCGCTACGCCCAGGGGGTCGGCGACCTCCAGACCAAGAAGCCGGAAGGGGAGCTTGAGGCCGAGGCCGCCAAGTCGTTCGCGAAGAAGACCTCGTTGGACGTTGCCTTCATCGACCCGGCGGATGTCGCCCCCGTGGTGGTGTTCCTGGCGTCGGACGCCGCCCGGATGGTGAGCGGCGCCACCTATGACGTGACGGCCGGCGACAGCGCCAACAACGCGGCGTGAAGGCAGTTGGGACCACTTGCGGCGTGGTGCTGTTGGGACTGGGCGGTCGCAGCTTAAACACAAAATCGTTGGTTCCGGCTAAGCGAAAGTCCAGTTAGCGCGCAGATGTCCTAACTTTGGACGGAGATTTCGAGAGAGGTTTTACGTGATCCACAAGCTTTCGTTCGTTGCTGCCCTGGCAGCGGCATCTGTGCTGGTGAAGCCGGCTCATTCCGCGCCGGTCTACGTAGCCCTTGGTGACTCCATCACCTTCGGCGAGACTGACCTGAATTACGTGCAGTCGTACGGCGACCGCGGCTATGTCAGCCAGTTCGACAATACCCTTGCCGCAAGCAACGGCGGCGTCGCCCCAGCCGTGGTCAACCTGGCCATTGATGGCGAAACCGCATCCAGCTTCATGACCAATTCCGGCCGCACCCCGCCCGTGATGGGCCGCGGCGACGCGGCGCTGCAGCTTGAGAATCTGAACTACGGCAACAGCACCGCCCTTTCGCAAGGTGCTGTATTCGCCAACACGGTCGCGGCGGAACAGGCACAGGGCAACACGATCAGTACGATCACGGTCACGCTGGGGTTCAACGAGCTTGCGGCGCTTGCGCCGACACAGAACACGCCCGCTGCCGAGGCCGCCGCAATTGCGCAGATCCCAGCCACGCTGGCCGCCTACCAGGCCAGCTACACGGCGGTGCTGAACGAAATACGCAGCCTCGCGCCGAACGCGAACCTTTATCTGCTGGGATATTACAATCCGTTCCCGGCCGATCCCACCAGCCCGGCAGCACCTATATTCAACGCCGGCGGAACCGCGCTCAACAGCGTCATCCAGGGCTTGGCGGCGCAGTTCGGCGCGGCCTACGTGAACAACGCCACGCCGTTCCTCGGGAATGAGGCGCAATACACCTACCAGGCGGTGCAGCCTGCCGGGTCCAGCGTGTCCGGCGCCTATGGCGGGATGCTGCCGATCGGCAACGTCCATCCGAATGCCCTGGGTTACAGCGTGATTGCCGCCGATGTGGCTGCGTCCAATGTGCCGGAGCCTGCAAGCCTGCTGGTGCTGGCCGCCGGGATCGGCGCACTAGGGCTGGTAGGCCGGCGCCGCACGGTGGCGGCCTAATGGGCGCACCGGTCCGCTACGATCCTTCGCTGGAGCACGTGGCACCAGACGAGGCGGAAACCCGCGATGGGCTGATTGCGACCATGCGCGGCATCGCTCAAACGACGTTGCGCGATTACGGGCATTCCGTGCGCAGCGTGCACGCCAAAAGCCACGCGCTGCTGGAAGGCGAGTTGACAGTATCGGAAGGGCTGCCGGCCGAACTGGCGCAAGGCATGTTCTCCCGGCCCGGCCCGTATCCGGTAGTGCTCCGCCTCTCGACCAACCCCGGCGACATCCTGGACGACCGGGTGTCCGCGCCACGCGGGCTCGCCGTCAAGGTAATCGGCGTAGAGGGCGCCCGGCTGCCGGGGTCGGAGGATGCGGTGACGCAGGACTTCGTGATGGAAAACGGCCCGGCCTTCGTGGCGCCCGACGCCAAGGCGTTCCTGGGCAGCCTCAAGCTGCTTGCTGCCACGACCGACAAGGCGGAGGGCGCCAAGATCGCGCTGTCCACTGCGCTGCGTGGGATCGGTGGCGCACTGAAGGCTGCAGGGGTGGAAAGCCCGCAGGTAAAGAGCATGGGTGGCCAGCCGCTGACCCATCCGCTGGGCGAAAGCTTCTACAGTCAGGCGGCGCTGCGCCACGGCGACTACGTGGCCAAGGTCATGGTCGCGCCCGTCTCGCCGAACCTTGTAGCGCTGAAGGACCAGCTGCTGGACCTGCGCGGCAACCCCAACGGGCTGCGCCAGGCAGCTATTGACGCCCTGGCGCAGGACGGGGGCGAATGGGAGGTGCGCGTCCAGCTTTGCACCGACCTGGACCAGATGCCGGTCGAGGACGCCTCGGTCGTCTGGCCGGAGGAGGCCAGCCCTTACCGTCCAGTCGCCCGCATCCGGGTGGCGGCGCAGCCTGCCTGGAGTGAGGCGCGTGCGGCGCAAGCCGATGACGGGCTGGCGTTCTCCCCCTGGCATGGGTTGGCGGCACATCAGCCCCTGGGGTCGATCAACCGGGTGCGCCGGCCCACCTACGCCGCGATCTCGGCGTTTCGGGCAGAGCATAACGGGCAACCCAATCCGGAGCCGCACGGGGCAGTCGGCTTGTCGCACGCGCCGGCCAGCGCAACAGGGACAACGCTAGGGCGTGAGGGTTTTCGGAATGCACGGCGCCGCATCCGCAAGGCGGGCCTCGGCCCGCGCGCCGCAGCGGGGGCAGCCGGCGGCCTGGTAGGCGGGTTGCTGGTGTCCGCGGCCCTGCTGCTCAAGCAGGCGGCGACGGGTCGTCCCTCCGACCTGGTGCAGCTTGAGCGCAAGCTGGAATCCCCCCGGACCCCGTCGTGGCTGCACGGCAACGCCAGCCTGGCCGAGGAAGGCACGGCACATGGCGGCCATCTGGCGCTATCGGTGGCGTCCGGGGCGCTATATGGCGCGCTGAAGCCGGAGGGCGCGGCGCCCATCGAGGCCGGACTGGTCTTCGGCATCGGCTTCATGGCACTGGCTTATGGCGGCGCTGGTCCGGCGCTGCAACTGACGCCGCCGCCCTGGCGCGATACGCCGGCCAACACGCTGCAGCACGTGATGATGCATGCGCTGTTCGGGGTCGCCACGGCGGTGGTCGCCGACCGCATCATGCGCCGCCGCCGGTGATGGAGGCGCGCATGGATGCGACCCTGACCGTGAACGGCCGTGAGCACCGGCTGAGCCTGAACCCGCGCATGACACTACGGGACACGCTGCGCGAGCGCCTAGGGCTGACCGGCGCCAAGAAGGGCTGCGACCAAGGGCAGTGCGGCGCCTGCACGGTGCTGGTCGGCGGCGACCGCGTGCTGGCCTGCTTCGTGCTGGCCGGCATCGTTGACGGCGAGGTAACGACCATCGAGGGCCTGGCCACCGAGGGCGGTCCGCTGCATCCGATGCAGCAGGCCTTTCTGGAATGCGACGCCTACCAGTGCGGCTACTGCACGCCGGGCCAGATCCTGAGCGCCGTCGCCTGCGTGCGGGAGGGCCACCCCGGGACCGAGGGCGACGTGCGCGAGTATGGGTGGTGCGCCGCGCCGCGGACGGTTCCAACCCCGTGTCAACACCGCCCGTCAAGTCCGCAAGCCGTTTACGACGATGCCGCCTACGACCGGTCACGCATCGCAACCCATCATTCCTAGGAGCTACGCGCCATGTCCTCCCACCTGTCCGACGGCCAACGCCCTCTCGCCATTGTCACGGGAGCTTCCACCGGCATCGGCTACGAGTTGGCCAAGGTCTGCGCCCGTGAGGGTTTCAACCTTCTGGTCGCTGCGGACGAGCCCGCGATCCAGGACGCAGCCGAGGACTTCCGCAAGCTCGGCGCCGCAGTGGACGCCGTGGAGGCCGACCTGTCCACCACGGAGGGCGTGGATGCGTTGTATGCGGCGGTAAAGGGACGCCCCGTCGAGGCGTTGCTGGCGAATGCCGGGCGCGGCCTGGGACACGGTTTCCTGGACCAGGACTGGGCGGCGGCGCGCAAGGTGGTGGACACCAACGTGGTCGGCACGATCTACCTGCTGCAAAAGGTCGGCCGCGACATGCGGGACCGCAAGCAGGGACGCATCCTGATCACTGGCTCCATCGCCGGGTTCATGCCCGGCACCTACCAGGCCGTTTACAACGCCACGAAGTCGTTCCTCGACAGCTTCTCGTTCGCGTTGCGGCATGAGGTTCGGGACCAGGGCATCACGGTCACCTGCCTGATGCCCGGCGCCACCGAGACCGAGTTCTTCGAGCGCGCAGACATGATGGACACCAAGGTCGGCACCTCCAAGAAGGAGACCGCCGCCGAAGTCGCCGAAACTGGTTTCAAGGCGATGATGAAGGGCGAAGGCGACGTGGTCAGCGGCTGGAAGAACAAGCTGCAGACCGCCATCGCCTCCGTGACCCCCGCCGGCCTGCTGGCGGAGATGCACCGTGCGCAAGCGGAGCCAGGCAGCGCAAACAACTGAAGGCTTGCCCATGAACAGCATTCAGCTTGCGAAGGGCCTCGGCTGGTTCAGCCTGGGGCTTGGACTCACGCAGATGGCGGCTCCTGGCCGCATGGCGCGCGCCCTGGGCCTGCCGGTATCGCCGGCGTTGGTTGGGCTGTTCGGGTTGCGGGAGATGGGTGCCGGCGTGGCGGTGCTGACCTACCCCGGCAGCCCCGGCCCGGTCTGGACGCGCGTCGGCGGGGACGTGTTGGACCTCGCCGTGCTTGCACTGCACAGGGGCGGGCAGCGGCGCCAGGAACGTGCGAGGCTGGCCACTGCGGCAGTGTTGGGCGTGACGGTCCTGGATGTCCTGTGCGCGGCGGCCCTGACACGCCGACGGTAGCAGGTGGCATTGACGGCGCGCCGGACCCGCATCGGCTACGCAACGGAGTAGCTGGTCGAGCCCAGCATCCAATGCACGGCGAGGCCGGCCAGGTTAGGAGTCGTCGTGTCGTCCAAACGGACCTAACTCCAGGTCTGCGAACGTCGTCAACACGGACGGCGTTCCGGCCCGGCTTCGGCGCTCTGCGTGCGTGCCGGGTGCTGACAAAGCCGCACTCATCCGTGCGTCGGCCGGAAGCAGGCCGGTGGCGCAGTCCGGAGTAAAGGCAAATAGCCGTCGTAGCTATGACGCGCCATGCCAAGCAGCGTCAGGAACCACGGACCCATGCCTTCGTTGGGTCGTGCGCATTTGGGGAACTGCCATGCCGTTCATCGAAACCGCCGACAAGACGACGCTGTTCTACAACGATTGGGGCAGCGGTAAGCCCGTCGTGCTGATCCACGGCTGGCCGTTGGACTCAGACATGTGGGAGTATCAGTCCACCTTCCTCGCGTCGCATGGCCTGCGCGTCATCGCCTACGACCGCCGCGGCTTCGGACGCAGCGGCCAGCCCTGGACCGGCTACGATTACAACACCCTGGCCGACGACCTGAAAGCAGTGCTGGACGGGCTGAACCTGGAAGGAGTGACCCTGGTCGGCTTCTCGATGGGTGGTGGCGAGGTCGCGCGCTACATGGGCCGCCATGGCGGGGTGCGGGTGGCAAAGGCCGTGCTGGTATCGGCGGTGACGCCATACCTGGTTCAAGCTCCCGACAATCCCGACGGGGTGCCACGGGCCACCTTCGACACGATGATCGAGGGCCTGCAGAAGGACCGCCCGCAATTCCTGGCGGCGTTCGGTAAGCAGTTCTTCGGCGCCGGGTTGCTGAACTTCACCGTGACCACCGAAATCCTGCAATGGTCGCTGATGATGGCGCTGATGGGCTCCCCTAAGGCGACGCTGGATTGCGTGCGCGCCTTCTCGGACACCGACTTCCGGCCAGACATGGGCATGTTCCGAGTGCCGACGCTGGTGATCCATGGCACCAGCGACGCGACCGTGCCGCCGGACAAGTCTGGGCGGATCGCGGCCAAGATGATCCCGGGTGCGGAGTTGCTGGAGTATTCCGGCGCTCCGCATGGCCTGTTTTTCACCGAAAAGGACCGGCTGAACCAGGACCTGCTCGCCTTCATCCAGAAGTAGCCCCGCCCACGATGGACCAGGCTCGGCACGGGGAAGCGCGGCCCCGGGCTGGGCCACCCACCCGGGCCAGCTACTGCAAAGAGCCGGAAAACATCCCGGCCAAGACATGAACACGGGATTGTTTATATCGGCAACGCAAAAGTCCTGCTCTACGCGCGCCGGCCTGGATCAGGCTGCCGCCCGGCAGACCATGCACCTCGTCCAGAACAAGGAACACCGTCATGCGCGCACTCACCTGGCACGGCAAAGGCGACATCCGTTGTGACACCGTGCCGGACCCCACCATCCAGCACGGCCAGGACGCCATCATCAAGGTGACGGCCTGCGCGATCTGCGGCAGCGACCTGCACTTGATGGGCGGCTTCGTGCCGACCATGGAAAGTGGTGACGTGCTGGGCCACGAGTGCATGGGCGAGGTCATGGAGGTCGGGCGCGACAATACGAAGCTGAAGGTCGGCGACCGCGTGGTGGTCCCCTTCACCATCTGCTGCGGCGAATGCCGGCAGTGCAAGTGGGGCAACTGGTCCTGCTGCGAGCGCACCAACCCCAACGGCAAGATGCAGGCGGAGCAGTATGGCTACCCGCTCGCCGGGCTGTTCGGCTTCAGCCACATCACCGGAGGCTTTCCGGGCGGGCAGGCCGAATACGTCCGGGTGCCCTATGCCGACGTCGGCCCGATCAAGGTGCCGGCGGGGCTATCGGACGAGCAGGTCCTGTTCCTGTCCGACATCTTCCCAACTGCGTTCATGGCCGCCGACCACTGCGAGATCAAGCCGGAGGACACCATCGCCATCTGGGGCTGCGGTCCCGTGGGTCTGCTGGCAATCAAGTGCTGCCTGATGCTGGGGGCGCATCGGGTCATCTCGATCGACACGGTGCCGGAGCGGCTGGCGCTGGCCCGGCAGGCCGGGGCGGAAACGCTGGACTATGCCGAGGGCGACCTGCAGGCCAAAATTCTCGAGATGACCGGCGGCAAAGGCCCGGATGCGGTGATCGAGGCGGTGGGCCTGGAAAGTCATGGCGCCACCACCGCCCAAAGCATCGTGTCCAGCGTGATGGCGCACACCGTCAGCTTCGAGCGTCCGTTCGCGCTCAACCAGGCCATCCTCGCCTGCCGGCCCGGCGGCATCGTGTCCATGCCCGGCGTATATGCGGGGCAGGTCGGGCCGATCGCCCTGGGCGCCTTGATGCAGAAGGGCCTCACGCTGAAGACCGGGCAGACCCACGTCCAGCGTTACCTGGCGCCGCTGCTGGAACGGATCGAGAAGGGCGAGATTGACCCGTCCTTCATCATCACCCACCGCGCGGTGGGGCTGGATGACGGGCCGGAGCTGTACAAGACCTTCCGCGACAAGAAGGACGATTGCATCAAGGTCGTCCTGCGCCCGAACGGCTAGCGTCGAACGATCTTTGCGCCCTCGCAGCCGCGGCGCGGGGGCGCCCTGGGGTTATCTGCACCCGATTGATGAAAAACCGGGGCAGCCGCGTTGCACAAGCGTAGAAATGCGCCGCAGTGACGGTGGACCGGCCGTCGCCAGACCCAGAGTCCTTGGGTATGGGCGCGCCTATTCCCGCCGGTTCCCCTTTGCGCGGGCCAACCGCTCCGAGGTATCGGGAGCGTTCATATGTTTCGCCAGGTCCTCGGCCATCATCCCACGGGCGTCGCACAGCGATGGGTCAGCCCCACGTTCCAGCAGCATTTCCAGGATGTCCAGGCGGTTGAACATGGCCGCCGTCATCAGCGGAGTCCGGCCATCGCCGCCGTGACCATCCACCGCCGCGCCGCCGTCCAGCAGCGCGCGCACCACGTCCGCGTCGCCCTTGAAGCAGGCGCCGGCCAGCGGCGTCTGGCCGCGGTCATTGGCAATGCCGGGATCGGCGCCCGCCGCAAGCAGCCGGCGCACGGCATCTGCATGGCCATGGTAGCTCGCCAGCATGACCAACGTGTCACCCTTGTCGTTCCGCAGGTTGGCCGGCAGGCCCATCGCCAACACCTGCTCCAGCTCCTCCGCCCGCCCGCTCCGGGCGTGGTCGAACATGCGGGCTGCGAAGGCGATGGTGTCGTCGTCGAAGACCGGCGGCTTCTCACCGTCGGCTCGCTTTCCGTTGTTACCGTTCCGCATTGCTCGCTCTTAGGGCATTTAACGCTGGTGGGTGGGCCGTAACCAGCGCTCTCATGACAGTGAGGCCAGGAGTTCCTATATCGCGAACCAACCGGTGTTGCCAGGTGTTCGCCGGCCAACCCGCTCGTTGCCGGATCAGCCCGTCAAGCCCCGCACTGCCAAGGAGGCGTCCCTTTGTCCCGCACCTCAACCAACCTGATGTGGGCTGATGCTCTCGCCGCCGTGGCGCGTGCGGACCGGCTGCACCGTGAGTTCTTCCGCCCGGCCTCCGCCGGATGGGAGCCGCCGGTGGACCTCCTGGAAACCAGGGAGGAGCTGATCCTTGTTGCAGCCCTGCCCGGCGTCCGTTCGGCCGATGTCGACCTCGTGGTTTCGCGCGGCGAGCTTGCCATCATCGGCACCCGGCCCATGCCGGCGACCTACGGACCCATCCGGATTCACCGCATGGAGCTGCCGCATGGCCAGTTCGAACGGCGGATCGTCCTGCCGCCGGGCTCGTATGAGCTGGTGCGCAGCGACCTGGCCGATGGCTGCCTGACCGTCGTACTACGGAAGGTCACATGATGGACGCGCCATCCCCTGTCCAAGCAGACGCCGTGGTGCCCGACGATGTCCTGATTCTCGTGGCCACACGGGAAGCAGTGCTGTTTCCCGGGGCTGTCGTGCCGCTCGCGGTAACGCGCCCCGCGACGGTTGAAGCGTTGCAGGCGGCAGCCCGCAAAAGCCAGCATATCGTCGTGGTCCTGCAACGCGATGCCTCGGTGGAGGCACCTGCCCTCGCCGACCTGCACGGCATCGGCACTGAGGCCCGCCTGCTCCGCTACCTCACCACCCCGGACGGCACGCACCATGCCATCATCCAGGGCACCGGACGCGCCCGGATCGTCTCGGCCGTCGAGGGCCTGCCCTATCCGGCAGTGCGAGTCGAGCGCATTACCGAGCCGGAGGCGGACGGGGCGGAGATCGCCGCCCGCACCCACCAGTTGCGGGAACGTGCCCTGGAAACCGTCCGCCTGCTGGACCAAGCGCCCGCGGACCTGGCTGCGACGATCCAGAACGTGGAGCCACCGGGCCTGCTGGCCGACCTGGTCGCCGGCCTGCTGGACCTGACGCCGGAGGAAAAGCAGGAGATCCTCGACACCGTGGAGCTGCGCCCCCGCCTCGACCGGGTGCTGTGGCGCCTTGCCTACCGCCTGGAGGTGCTGCGCCTGTCCGCGGACATCGGCAAGCGCACGCAGGAAACGATGGCCGGACGCCAGCGCGAGTTCATGCTGCGCGAGCAGTTGAAGGCAATCCAGAAGGAGCTTGGCGACGACGACGGCGGCGCCCCGGAGCTGCAAACGCTCAAGCAGGCCCTGGTCGACGCCGGCCTGCCTGAGGACGTGGAGCGCCAGGCCAACCGCGAGCTGCGCCGTCTGGAGCGTATGCCGGAGGCCAGTCCTGAGGTCGGCATGGTGCGGACCTACCTGGAATGGCTGTCGGAGCTGCCGTGGAAGCTCGGCGACACTCCGCCAATTGATGTCGCCGCGGCTCGCAAGGTGCTGGACGACGAGCATTTCGGGCTGCAGAAAATCAAGCGCCGCATCATTGAGTTCCTTGCGGTCCGCAAGCTGAACCCCGGCGGCAAGGGTCCGATCCTGTGCTTTGTCGGCCCGCCCGGCGTCGGCAAGACCAGCCTGGGCCAGAGCATCGCCCACGCGGTCGGCCAACCCTTCGTGCGCGTCAGCCTCGGCGGCGTCCATGACGAAAGCGAGATACGTGGCCACCGCCGCACCTATGTCGGGGCACTGCCCGGCAACATCATCCAGGCATTGCGCCGGGCGGGATCACGCGGCTGCGTGATGATGCTGGACGAGATCGACAAGCTCGGCGCCGGCGGCTTCCAGGGCGACCCGGCGTCCGCAATGCTGGAAGTGCTGGACCCCGAGCAGAACAGCACCTTCCGCGACACCTACCTTGCCGTGCCGTTTGACCTCAGCCGGGTGCTGTTCATCGCCACCGCCAACCAGCTCGACACCATCCCCGGCCCGCTGCGTGACCGGATGGAGATCGTCCAGTTGTCGGGCTACACGGCGGAGGAGAAGCTGACGATCGCCAAGACCTACCTCGTCCCGCGGCAAATCTCCGCGAACGGGTTGGCCGAGGGGCAGGCGGAGGTATCGGATGAGGCGCTGTCCACCATCATCAGCGGCTATACGCGCGAGGCCGGGGTGCGGAACCTGGAGCGCGAGATCGGCGCCGTGTTCCGGTCCGCAGCCGTGCGGGTTGCGGAAGGCGGGGTGTCGGCCCCGATACGCATCGGGCTGGACGACCTGCCCGGCATCCTCGGCTCCAATCGCTTCGAGGCGGAGGTGGCCGGGCGCGCGGCAGTGCCGGGCGTTGCAACGGGCCTGGCCTGGACCCCCGTTGGAGGCGACATCCTATTCATCGAGAGCGCTGCCATGCCCGGCTCGGGCCGGCTGATCCTGACGGGACAGCTTGGCGAGGTCATGCGTGAAAGCGCCCAAGCCGCGCTGAGCCTGCTGAAATCGCGCGCCGGGCCGCTTGGAGTGCCGGCTGGGGCGTTCGACCGCGACATCCACGTCCATGTGCCGGCAGGCGCCATCCCAAAGGACGGCCCATCGGCGGGGGTAGCGATGTTCATGTCGCTAACGTCGCTGCTGCTGAACCGGGCCATTGACCCGGCGGTAGCAATGACCGGCGAGATCAGCCTGCGTGGCCTGGTGCTGCCGGTGGGCGGCATACGCGAAAAGGTGGTCGCGGCAGCGCGGGCCGGGATCACGACGGTGATGCTGCCGGCGCGCAACCGCCGGGACTGGGACGACATCCCGCCCAGCGCCCGCGACGCCCTAAAGTTCGTATGGCTGGAAACCGTGGACGACGCGCTCGCGGCGGCGCTGCCGGAGGAGGCCGGCGATATGGCGGTCAGCCCAAAGCCTGAACAGGCCGCCTGAAAAGGCTCGCAGCCGGGCTGACGGCATCACCGGGTCTTCATGGCATTGATCGTGACCGGGACACCAGCCGACGCCGTTGCCTTCGGCAAAAATGTTGTGAACGGCGGAAATCCGCCATACGGGTCCGGCTAGGAACCACCGCGGTCATCCGCCGTTCCCGGGTGAAGGCTCCACCGGAGTCGGACTCATCTTCCAACGGCAGGGCAGTGCATGGCAGCGGACCATTACGACGTGATCGTCATCGGGAGCGGACCCGGCGGCGCCTCGCTGGCACATCGCCTTGCGTCCACCGGCAAGCGCATTCTGATGCTGGAGCGCGGCGGCTATCTCCCTCGGTCCCGTGCCAACTGGGACTCGAAGACGGTGTTCGTGGACGGCACCTACCAGGCCGAGGAAACCTGGTACGATGCCCGTGGCAACGGCTTCCACCCGGGCCTGCACTACTGGGTCGGCGGCAACTCGAAAGTATACGGCGCTGCCCTGTTCCGCCTGCGCGAGCGCGACTTTGGCGAGCTGCGGCACAAGGACGGCATCTCCCCCGCCTGGCCGCTCGGCTACGACGTGTTTGAACCGTATTACGCCCAGGCCGAGGCGCTGTATCACGTGCACGGACAGCGCGGAGAAGACCCGAACGAACCCTGGTCCAGCGGTCCCTATGCCTACCCGGCCGTCAAGCACGAGCCGCGCATCGAGGAACTGTCGGGCATCATGGCAGGGGAAGGGCTGCACCCGTTCCACCTACCGCTCGGCATCAAGCTGGACCAGAACCCCGATGGGTCGGCCACCACATACAGCCCGTGCATCCGCTGCGACGCCTTCGACGGGTTCCCCTGCGCCATCAACGCCAAGGCGGACGCGCAGGTAATCTGCGTGGACCCTGCCCGGGCTGCTTACCCGAACTTCACCCTACTGACCGGGGCGATGGTGACGCGTCTGGAAACCGACGCATCCGGGCGCAGCGTGTCCCGCGTCCACGTCGTGCGGGACAATCAGTTCGAGCAGTATTCGGCCGACATCGTCGTGGTCGCCTGCGGTGCGCTCAGCTCATCGCTGCTGATGCTGCGCTCGCTGTCCGACGCGCACCCGCACGGCCTGGCCAATGGGTCCGACCAGGTGGGACGCAACTACATGCGCCACAACATGTCCGTCGTGATGGCGTTGCTGAAGCAGCCGAACCACACGGTATTCCAGAAGACGCTGGCGATGAGCGACTACTACTTCGACGCGCCGGACTGGGAGTATCCGCTCGGTTTGGTCCAGCTCTGCGCCACGTCGCACGGCGAACAGATCAGGGGTGAGGCCGGCTTCCGAGAGCTGCTGTCGCTCGTCCCCGAGATGACATTCGACAAAATGGCCGAGCATTCATTGGACTTTTGGTTGCAAACCGAGGACCTCCCCCGCCCAAACAGCCGCATCCGCTATGACGGGGACCGGGTGGTGTTGAACGTTGAGGAGAACAACCTGGAAGCGGCAGCCCGGCTGCGGCAGAAGCTGAAGGACCTGCTGGCCCCGATGCACGCCTGGCCGGCACTGATCGAGCGCCGGCTATATCTGGGCAAGGACATCCCGATCAGCGGCACGGCACACCAGGCCGGGACCATGCGCTTCGGTCCGGACCCGGCCACCTCCGTGCTCGACCTCGACTGCAAGGCGCATGAGCTGGATAATCTTTATGTCGCCGACGCAAGCTTCTTCCCGTCCATCGGCGCAGTGAACCCGACGCTGACGATCATCGCCAACGCATTACGCGTGGCGGATCGCATCAAGGAGCGTTTGGGGTAATCGGCCGTGGCGTTTGCAACATGGTTCAGCGAGTGCCGGTGCCGGCTTCACGACGCCAGTCACCGGCTGCCGCGGCCTGGCTTGGCGTTGGAGCATTGAACATCAGGGGCGGCACATCAATTCGCCCTGCCCCAGTGTTGGGCATTGGATGGTGGCTATTGCGGGTACCGTGTTGACCGCTTCCGCCACCGTTCGGACTGGCGCCGCGGCGGGAGCCGCTTTGGCGGTGGCGCTGGTAGCGACCACGCTCGCCTTCCGAAGGCGGGGCGTCCGCATCCTGCGGGTCAGCCGTGTCGTGGCCGACCTCGACTGGGCCGAGCAGTTTTATCGCGACGGACTGGGGTTCCACCGGATTGGCGCTGGCCCCGGCGACCCGGCATTGGCCAAGCTGTTGGGAGTGCCAGGCGCCACCATGCAGCAGGTCGTCCTGCGCCTGGGCAGCGAAGAGGTTGCACTGGTGCGTTTCGATCCTCCAGGCCCCGCTTACCCTACGGACAGCCGCAGCAACGATGGGTGGTTCCAGCACCTAGCGATCGTCGCCGGTAACCTGGACGAAGCATTCCAGCGCGTGTCCACCCAGGCGCTCCAGCCGATCTCGACGGACGGCCCAGTAGTCCTGCCGCCGCGCAACGGCCGGGTGTCGGCGTTCAAGTTCCGCGACCCGGATGGGCATCCGCTAGAGCTGATCCACTTCCCACCCGGCACAGGCCGGACCAAGTGGCAGCGCCCGGGCGCCGGCACGTTCGGCATTGACCATAGCGCCATTGCTGCGGCCGATAGCGCACGCAGCGTTCGTTTCTATCGCCGGCTCGGCTTCCGGGTGTCGGAGCGGTCCTGGAATTACGGCCCGGCACAGGAGTGCTTGGACGGGCTGCCAGGGGCACAGGCGCATGTGACGGGCCTGCAATTTCCGGACTCGGACGGGCCAGGGTTGGAGTTGCTCGCCTACGTTCCGCCGGGCCGCGTAGCGCCGGATGTCCCGGCGAATGCAGCGGTGACGGACTGGGTAACGCTGCTTTGCCCCAACCTACGCCGGGGCGTGCGCCTCAAAGGCGGCTCGTTGGCGGCGCTGGTGCGGGACCCGGACGGCCACCGGATCGTGCTGGTGGGCGGGAACTGGCCCGCCAGGTAGGTTTGTTGTTCGCAAGCGGAAACTTGCAATCAGGTTCGGTCGTTGCGCGCCAGGACCTGACCGCGATCCGCTCTAGGGTTCGGCGACCGCACCAGCCTGCGGCCCGCTGACGTAGGTGGAGGCGAGCGGATGCGCCGCAACATCGGACAACGGCAGCGTGCGAGGCGCCAGCATCACCAGCCCCAGGCCGCCGACCAGGCCAAAGTTTTTCAGGAACTCCCAGAAATGCTCCAGCCCCTCGCCTTCCCGGAACCGCCAAAAGTCCGGGTAGCGCCAGAACTGGTGATACAGCACCGCGGTCACCGCGCAGAACCCAGCCAGCACGAAGGCAGCCAGCCGGTCGTGCCATCCGATAACGATGCAGATGGGCGTCGCGACTTCAACAACGATGGCTGCCGCCAGCATGGCGGGAGCAAAACGGCCATTGCCAGCCTGCTTCAGCGCGGAGGCGCGGTTAACCACCTTGTCCAGCGCGCTGAACGGAAACAACACCACCAAGGCGATGCGCAGCAGCAGCGGCGCGTAGTCGTTGAGCAGCATCATCGTTCCCGCACCTTCCCGGGACTGTGCGTCCCAATGAGGGAACAACCATGCGGCCGAAAGGTTCAGCCTCGCAGACGACATGGAGGCGCGAATGTCCGACCAAGCTGGCCCAAAGCCCAGCGTTCCCTATTGGCACTTGTGGACCGACGACGCCGGCGTCAGCCACCAGTCGCAGTGCGCCCTGACCGACTACGAGCTGCAAGGCATCGGCAACGCCGCCCCGCAATGGAATGACAAGCAGGCCCGGTCGGATGCGACGGTGGTGTTCACCGTCCAGCCTGTCGGCTGGGTCGGCGATTGGCACGAGAACCCGGCTCCGCAATGGATCGTCGTATTATCGGGCCGCTGGTGGATCGAAGCCATGGACGGCACCCGCATCGAGCAGGGCCCGGGCGAGTTCTCGTTTGGCGAGGATCAAGGCTGCACACCCCAGGACGGCAAGCGCGGCCACCGGTCCGGCACGATCGGCGACGTGCCGGCGGTGCTGATGACGGTGCAGCTTCACGTGCCGCCCGTCCGCAGCCCGTGCCACTTGCGGTAGCGCCCATGGACGGCTTCGACATCCTGAACCCGCGCTTCCGCGCCTACGTCCTGCCGAATGCGCCGCTGATGAAGCTGGGGGACGGGTTCGCCTGGCTCGAGGGCCCGGTATGGTTTGCAGACCAGGACTGCCTGCTGGTCAGCGACTTGCCGAACGACCGCATCCTCCGCTGGAGCGAGGGTGGCGGCGTGTCGGTGTTCCGCGAGCCCGCGGGTTTCGCCAACGGGCATACGCGGGACCGGCAGGGACGGCTGATCGGCTGCTCCCACCGCCACCGCTGCATCACCCGCACGGAGCTGGACGGGACGGTGACGATCCTGGCCAGCAGCTACGGCGGCAAGCGGCTCAACTCGCCGAACGACGTCGTTTGCCGGTCGGACGGAACGATTTGGTTCACCGACCCGGTTTATGGCATCAGCACGGACTATGAGGGCGGCAAGCAGGAGCCGGAACTGCCGCCGGCGGTTTACTGCCTCGATCCCGCCACGGGCAACCTCCGAGTGGTAGCGGACGATTTCGAGGGACCGAACGGCCTCGCGTTCTCCCCTGACGAACGGCTCCTATACGTTTCGGAGACTGGCAGGCAGTTCGATGCAAACCCCGTGCGGTCTATCCGTGTATTCGACGTGGCCGCCGACAGAGAGCTGCGCCATGGCCGCGAGTTCCACCATGTTGCACCGGGCTATGCCGATGGTTTCCGGTTGGACGAGGACGGAAACCTGTGGAGCAGCGCGGCGGACGGCGTGCACTGCATCGCACCTGACGGTACGAAGCTGGGGGTGATAAAGGTGCCGTTCCAGGTGTCCAACCTGACCTTCGGCGGGCGCAACCGGGCGCGGCTGTTCATCTGCGCGTCGCACACGCTTTACGCGATCTACACCAACGTACGGGGCGCGCAACGGCCTTGACTGTGTGCGTGCGGACCGCTGGATGCGTGTGCCAAAAGGGCTACGGGCCAGCCTTTGAAGGCTGATCCCTCCATAGCTCCCCAGTGCGGCAGACCGCTTAGAGCATGTCCAGTTCAAGTGAAAACACCAAACATGCTCCAACCTTATGTTTTCGCGAATGTTTGTCCCGCCCAAATGGAGCTGTTTGGGCCGGACATGCTCTAGATGTCGAGGCGCCGGGCCAATCGATGAGCCACTGCGGCAACGCCGACGAACGCCGCCGCCCAGAATGCCGTACGGTGCCGGCTGGTGAACATTTCCCAACTGCCGGTGCGGGGATGGCGGCCGTCGAAGCGTCCATGCGCGCCATAAGCGCCGCGAACCGGCTGAAACAGGTTATCCGGCGCATCGGCCGGCTCCGACGCCTCGGCAAGCTGCCCGCTGTAGCCGGACTTCGCCAGATAGCGGTCGATCAGCCCCGGCGCGATCCGGTTCGCGAGAACGGCCACAACCGTTGGAAACCCGACCCAAATCTGCCGCCGTGGGTTGAACGCGCCGAACACGATCGCACGGGCCGGCACCTCCGGCTGGTAGATCGGCGGCACCGGCTGCGCCTTGCGGCCCATCTTGTTGCGGGCCCAGTCGAACTGCGGCGTATTCACCGCCGGCAGGTCCACCATGGTGAGCGTCACCTTGCACTTGTCATGGATCAGCTCGGACCGCAGGGAGTCCGTGAAGCCGCGTATCGCGAACTTGGCGCCGCAGTAGATGGATTGCAGCGGCACCGACCGGTAGGCGAGCGCCGAGCCGACGTTGACGATGGACCCCTGGTTGCGCGGGCGCATCCGCTTCAGCGCCGCCATCATGCCATGCACCTGACCGAGGTAGGTAACCTCCGTGCCGCGCTTGATCTCCGCGGGCGTCAGCTTGCTGACTGGGGCGAACACGGTGGCCATCGCGACGTTGACCCACACGTCAATGGGACCAAGTTCCTGCTCGACCCGGTCCGCTGCCGCCTCCACCGCCTCGGCATCGGCAACGTCAGTCGGGATCGGTAGGGCACGGATGCCGAAGCGGCGCAGCTCGGCTGCGGCATGCTCCAGCCGATCCGGGTCACGGGACAGCAGCGCGATGTCGCAGCCATGTCGGGCGAACTCGGTGGCCGCGGCACGGCCGACGCCAGCGCCCGCTCCGGTGATAACAACGATTTTCGGCATGGCGTCGCTCCATTGGTGCAAGCCGAACGCCGTGCCGCCCGAAAAGGTTTGCCGGCCTGGTATGGGCGGTGCGGCCGGGAGCTCAGCGGCGGAATGCCATCACGCTCACAAGGGCAACCGGCCGCATGCCACAGGAACCGTGCCATGCCGCCGAGCCAGAGCGCCATCTGAACGCCACGCTTGTGAACGGCCGGGCGCGCCTTGACGCAGGAACTAGCACCATGATCGGGACAACATCCCGTTCCCGCCAGCGCCGCCGCCCAGTACCATCTCGGGCGCGTAAGCCTCACCCGGTATAGGCGACATTCAAGTAATTCTGTCCTCCCACGCTCCCGGTCGTGACCGTCAGCTTTGCAGCAACGTCCGCCATGCTCAGACCGGCGAGGGTCGCCGACTCGTTGATGCCCGTCCCAGGGCCGGCGAGTTCGGAATGGATGGTCACACCCTTGTAGCCATCCGCCCCGTCGGATGCGGTCCACGGCATCGTGCTGACGCCGGGCACGAACCCCCAGACCGTGAGGCTATCGCCGTGATGGAAGTTGACGACCGTGCTCCAGGTTGTGTTCCCTCCCCGGCCATCTACGAAGAAGGTATCCGCGCCACCATCGCTGCCGGTGGCGCCCACCAGGAAGTTTGAGCCGCCCCCGCCATCGACGACGTTGGTGCCGGCCGTCACGGTAAGGGCGTCATCGCCGGGTCCGCCGTGCAGGAACACGTCAGGCACGTTGGATGCTATGGCGACGCCATCCGGGTTGGACCAGATGAACTGTTGCCGCAGCGACGCGACTGGGCCGGAGTAGGTTTCCCCGGCGGCGTCCTCGGACGTGTTGACGGTGGTGTCGGTGATTGAAAAGTCGGCCGGTGTCGTTGGCAGCGGTGCGGTAACGGGATCTGATGCGCTGCCGACGGTCACTGTCTGCGCCCCGCCGATGAGGAAAGTAAGACTAACCGCAGAGGCCACGCTGCCCTGGTATGATGCGCCGTCCAGATACAGGTTGCGGTCCGTTGCAGACGATCCGCCCCAGGCATCATTGAGAAAATCCAAGGAAACCTGGTGCGGTCCCGGTCCGAAGGCGCCCTGAACCTGGTAAACCTGATCCAGTCCAGACCCATGGGAGACGGTGGCGGTTTGGACGCCACCGATCTGCACCCCGTCCACTGCCACCGTGAACTGGGCGTCGCCCTGCCATGCATCCTCCGCCACCAGCAGCGTCACGGTGTCCGGACCCGATCCGATGTAAATGTTCGGCATGGCTGCCTGGACGGTCGAGAGATCGCCCTGCACGAGGGAGAAATACTGCGCGCCACCCTTGTATTCGTTCAACTGTGCGCCTGGAATCGGCGAGCCATCATACGTCGCATTGTCCAGGAACAGGTTCCTGTCGCCGACGGGGCCGCCGCCGAAGTTGTTCAGGAAATTCAAGCCGATGTTATGACGACCCGTGCTGAAGTCAGACATCACGTGGAATATCTGCACCGCTCCGTCCGAATGGGACGCCGACGTAGACAGGACGCCGCCGATTTGGGTGCCGTCAATCGTCACGATGAACTGCGCATCGCCCTCGTATGCGTCCTCGCTGATGCCGAGCGCGAGGTCATGCGCCCCCTGCCCGATGGTCTGATCGCCGGTGGGCGCCGGTGTCGGGGCAGGCGGCGCTGTCGGCGGAGCGGGGGGCAGGTCAACGCCGCCCAACGCCGCGTCGCCATTCGCATCCGTGGCGCCATAGAAGTTGTAGCCCCGCCCATCGGGAGATGAGATGGCCTGCTGCACGACTGCCGGGTTCGCGCCGTCCTTGGAATAGGCACGAATGTAATCGATCAGCATGTCGGCAGACTCGCCGATCGGCGCACCGGCCCAGTGGCCGCCAACGGCAAGGTTGGCCAGCAGATACATCGGCTGGTCAAAGCCCGCCGGCGTGGCGATCGTCTGGTATGCGACGCCGTTGAAATAGAACGTCAGCGTATCCGGCTCCCAATCCACGCCGAACGTGTTGAACTGGGTATACAGGTTCGCCCCGTTCGTGTCGTTCCACTGCCCCTGCCCGCCCCCGGTCTCGACCTGGCCGTTGTGGAAGGAATATGCCCCGCCGTCGCCGTCCGGCCCCGACGCACCGAAGGCTTCCAGGGGGTCAAGCTCCGGCGGCCAGACATGCTGTTGCGGCAGCATCCAGAATGCCGGCCACATGCCGGTCCCCTGGGGCAGCTCGGCACGCATCTCGAAGTAGCCATAAAGCTGCGAGAACGAGTGGTTGGTCGTAATAACGCCAGAAGTGTAGGGTGCGCCGTAGGTCTGCGACAGGTCCAGGGATGGCGCGGCATGGATGTCGAGGTAGCCGTTCGCAACCGAGAACGGATTTACGCCGACAGTTGGGTCCGAGTACATCTCCACTTCATCGTTCAGCTTGCGCTCCCCATAGGACAGCGTCGTGTCCCAGGTGCCGGTGTGACTGGGGTCGTCAGGATTGGACGGGCCATTCGAGCTGAATGCATTGAATTCGTCATCGAAGGTCAGCTTGAACCCGGTGAGATCAAGTGTACTCTGGGATGCCATGGAGGCCTGCCTGCGTGGATGCTGAGGCTGCACTGGCGAGTACGCACCTGCCCGGAATCCGGAGGTTCGCACCCGCACTGGCGACCGGTCTAGGCGTCGTAAGGCATCGGCATTTCGGGGGTGTTAATTCGTTTTGGCGGGAACGCGGCATAACAAGTCACAGCGTGCGGATTGAACGAGTTGCCGGGCCGTCGCAAGCTGGCGTGCGGCTATGCCGTCGGAGTGGCCAGGCTCGGATCAGTAAGGGGGACCCGGCACGCTTCGACGGCCACCATTGACGATGCAGGGCCGCCCGAAATAGCCCACGCAGCGATAATGCAGGTCACAACCATGACTAGAACATAAAAATGTCCAGCGCTTTATACGCGAGCGTACGGGAATAAATCCGCATGGCAACCATCGAAATCAGCAATGCCGCCGCCGGCCCCCTGCCTGGTTTGTGATAGGTGGAAACAACGGTCGTCAGATAAGACTGGCGAATGCTGATGAGTGATTTTGACGTGGAATGGCGGGATTGCTACCTGAGCCGCTACCAAGGGCACGGGATCGGTCGCGGTAATGTCTGACTACCGAATATTGTTCAGAACACATGCTAAAACGCCGGAATAATGTGCCCATGACTGATGGTCTGACATGCCGCATCTTCACAGGCCGGAAGCAGGTCGCCGCGGCCGTGCCCACGGTGGAGGCCCTGCGCCGGGCATACGGACTGGATACCGACATGACCACCGACATGGGATGGTTCGTGTCCCGGACAGTGCTATGGGGCAACAGCCCCATTGTCGTGCTGGTGGACCAGGGCATAACCCCGGTCGCTGCCGTGCTGCTGTATCAGCGCCGTTTTTGCGGGGTTTCCACCGGCGTGATCAAGGGTGGCAATGGGGCGGGCGACGGCGCGGTCGTTGCGCCGCCGTCGTTGCGGACGGCAGCACTGCAGGTGGCCCTCGCGAAGGTCCTATCGTTGCCGTTGACCCATACCGTCCTTGTCGCGGTGCGCGGGTTGGACGCCCAAGCGGCGTCTGTTCAGCCACAGGTTGAGCTGGACGCCCAGTGGCGCGCGCGCGAGGTCGAAACCCACCTTTCGCTAGTGGGAGGCTTCGAGGGCTTCATGTCGCGGTTGCGCCCCCGCAGCCGCAGGAATTACCGGTATTTCCGACGCCGGGCCGAGAATGAGCTTGGCGTCGTTTTCGTTCCCAGCCTGACGAACGCCGAAGCGTGTCAGGCGGTCGAAAACCTGCACGGCGTGTCGATGTTCCCAGTGCCCCGCGCGCGCGCCATGCGGTTCCAGGCGGCAATCCAGGATACGCCGGACTCCTTCGCCATGGGGGTCCGCGACCGCTCGGGGCGATGGCTGAGCTACATCGCGGGCTGGCGGCACGCCGACGCCACCTTTGTCGAGTGGCAGCTCAACCATCATGAGTTCGCGGCGGCGTCGCTTTCCACTGTGATGCGGACCTACTTCCTGGAACACGAGGCAATGGCAGGCGTGCGCGAAGTCGTCTTCGTCGGCGGTACTTCGGCGGCGCTGGCGCGCTACTGCAAGCCGGACTGCTGCTTCGACATCGTGGCGATCCGGCGGGGGTTCCGAGGCTTCGTTGTCAAGAAGCTCGTAACCAGGCTCCGGCCTCACAGCCAGCTTGCGTTGCAGATGAGCGGGAGTTCGCCCCAACCGCAGGTCACGACCTCTGAGGTCGAGGAGTTCGCATAGCGCCGCCGAGGTAGAACGCCCTGGGCGCCTGGCCGAACGACGGCTTGGCGACGACCGGTGGCACAGAACTGTCTTTTGTTCTCGGTTAAAAGCCGCTTTGCAATCTCGCTGTCCAAAGCGCGTCACCCGAGACCCGGTCAACGTATCCGGCTGGCTGATCGTAGTTCGGCTGAGATTCGGCCGCCACGCTACAGCGGCCTAGACGGTTGAGGTCGTGGTCGGCGTAGCAGCGGAGCCGCCGGGTCCGCTTGTGCAAACCGCATCGCGGCAGCCCCGCGCCCTGGCAAGCGCAATTGCGACGCGAAGCGTTGGGCGAGTATGCCTGTCGGCTGTGAAGCAACAGCAAGCGGATGCAGCTTTTCCCGCGCATTGCGGGCAGCAGTATCTGCTGCCACGCGTCGAGCGAACTCAGGGGTATATACCCCATATGGGTCTATTACCGGCTGCGGGGACATTGCTGTGGTTCGTACCGCAGTCATCCCGCCATAGGCAGCCGCCATTGGCCAGGCCTGCATGACGCGGCGGCCATATTCGTCCGCTAGGTCTGGCGTGCGGGAATGATAGGCGCCGACAGCGGCGGGCCAAGTCCCAAACTCCGCCTGCAGCCGGCCCAAGAATTGCGCGGCATAGCGTACGTTGACGGCGGGATCGAACGCCTGCTGCAAAGAGGCGAACGCGTCGGGATGGTGCATCAGGTTAACCTGCATGCATCCGACATCAATGGATTGTATTCCGGAAGAACGAAACGTTTCCACGGCGGCAACAGCCTCATCCGCATTGTGGTAGTAGTAGCCGGTGCCGGCGACGTTGATGGTCCAGGGCCAGGCAACGAGCTGCCCACCAGGCAGCACGCGCCCGCTCTCGGTGCGGGCGATGGCGGACAACAGCGCAGGCGGCAACCGAGCGGTGCGCTCGACCCCCTGTATCGCTAGCTGGCATGCCGCCTCGTCGCCCGTCGGCGGAAGCGGCGCCGCATGCACGGCCATGGGCATGAGAAGGCAGAGTGCGATCGCCAAACGCATGACGTCAGGCCGCCCGCAACGGCGCGTGGGTCGGCGACGCGGCCACGACAGGCCAGTCCGGCACCGCACCGCGCTGGGTGTAAGTAAGGAACCTGCCGCCGGCGATGCGCCGAGTGCTGTAAGCCGTATGCTTTGCCGGGCCGGCGATATGGGCCGTGCCGACCGGTTCATACGGTATGCAAGGCTTACGGAAAGCTCCGGCTTCATCGTTGCACATCGGCACCCCCCTTGTCGCAAATCCAGTCGCAGCCGGAAACCAACACCCCCGTCGCGTCCGCGCCTGGCCTGCCCAATCCATCCCTGCAGATGGCATGGCTGAGCACGAACTGGTCATACGGCACCAAAGCTTCGGTCCATCGCAGGGCAGCGGCATAGCCCGGAGCCTAAGCATCCCAGTGCGGCGCGTCGAAAAGGACGGCGAAGCCTCCGGCCTTTCCGCACCACCGGCGCAGCGGATGGACCGCGGCCGCAAGACCGTAACCATTGAGCATGCGCTTGGCTGTCCAGCCGAACGACCGTCCCTGGAACTGGCAACCGCGCTCCCGCTCATCTGTGATCTCCATGCCCAACGTGGGCGCGCCGGAAACGCAATGTTCCGGAACGACAGCATCCTGTAATCAGGTGTCCTGGTCAATTCAGATATGAACCTTGTAGCCCGCGGAATGCTCCCCCGGGAACGGCCGCAGTGCCGGGCCGTATCCGCCGGCCTGAACGCCTGGATTAGGACCCGGCGCAGCGACCGTCGCGCCACGTCGCGTGAGCCGAGCTTGGTTCACGGAATCAAACGCCGGGCCGGAGAACGCCAACTCTGCCCGCCCACGATTCAGCACTGTCCCAGCAGGCCGATCATGCCGCGCAAGAACGGCATGAAGCGGGAACCGGCGGCGCCGACGATGACCAGGCGAGGCTGAAACAGGGACGACGACCGCTCCATCAACCGGCTGTGCCCAAGCTTGCTTGCCGCCGTGCACCAGCAGTTGCAGGACGTTCATGCTCGGTTTCCCCGCTGCCAGTTCCTCGGCAACCGTGGCATCAGGGGCTGCCGAAGCATCGTTGGCCAATGGGACTTCGACGCCACGCAAGGTTTGCCGGATAGCGGACCAGATGCAGCGTTCTACGGCGGCACCGCAGACCGAGATTGCGACCAAGACCTGGATACTGTTCCGCATTTCCTCCGTGTCGGCTGTCACGATGCGATGCCTTCCGGCGAAAACAACTCAAAGCTCAAGAATGCGCTCCGGTTTCAGCCGGCCACGGGCGATATCGGCCACGGCGCGGGCGTTGCCTAGCAGTCGGCCACGCCGGTCAATCCAGGGTTCCGGCCGCACTGAATGCACCAGGTTCGCCGCAACGTTGCGCCCAACGCTGCGGGCAGCACGTCCCAAGGTGTAGCTTCCTTTCTGAAACAAGTAGATCGGGTTTGCGACCTGCGAGTAGCCCAGCCGATGGCCCGAGGTGCGTCCCTGCTTCACCCCGAGGTGAACGCCGCGTGCCCCCCGCAATTTGACGATGCGCCCGTGTCGGCCAAGGCAATGGGTGAAGTCCATATCCTCCGACCAGGCATACAGCGGCAGACGTTCATCGAACCGAATGCCATGTGCCTGGGAGACGTCGTGCCGGATTGCCATGTTGCAGCCGTAGCCGTGCGGCGCCGGCACGACCTCATCACGCGGCGGCATGCGTCCATCCGCTGCTATCATCGCCTGGGCCTCGGCAGGACTGAATCCTGGACCCTTGCTGCCATCGGCGATCAGGTCGCCTGTGGTCACCACAATGCCAGGATCCGACTGCATGGCGCGCAGCGTGGCCTCGACATACCGCGGCGCCATCAGGAAATCGTCGTCGATGAAAAGGATGGCGCTGCTTGTGCTGAGCTGGTCCAAAATCGCGTTGCGTTGGGTCGGCAATCCCGGCGCCGACCTGATAAAATCCGTATCGTGACCATCAAGCCCGGCGATGTCCTCCGGCGCCGTGCAGCACACCACGACACGGGTAGGACGCACCGTTTGCACCGCCACCTGCGCAAGCGTCTCGCGAAGCGTATCAGGACGGCCCTTTGTAGCTATCCCTATGGCGATGCCAGTTGGCGCAGCCATGACATCATACTGGCCAATGCCTGGCATCATTGCCGCGATGACCATGATTTTCCTATCCTAGCAGGCTTGTGTGCAGTGCAGCAATACCTTGCCGACGTGCCCGCGCAGTCGTGAACGCCGCTGTTGCGTAAAGGTACGCAGCCCATCACTTAGACGTGACAAAGCTCGCAATGAGCAACCAGTCCGGGCATCTTCGCGCTTGCTGCGGTGCACAAACTGGATGTCTCTTCTTGAACTCTAGGTGGCCGGGCCGAACACAGCGGGACCGCTTTCATGGACCAGGTTGCCTCACTCACACCGACTGCCCGCCTCGCTGCACAGACCATGTGGGCCCCCGCCATGTTCCGGTTGCAGCCCCAGCCGACACGTCAAGATTACGGCTTGTCGGACGCTTGCCTTGCAACGCCACGCTTCATGCACAGCGCCCGTGTGCACCACCGATTGCCGCAGCAACTGTCTCGCCTGGCTGGCGGTGCCGGGTGTGACTTCCGCGTAGCCGGAGGCCTGAAAACGAGCCTCGGGATACCGTGCCGGCCAAGTGTCGCAGGAGCCGCATCAGCGGGATCATTGCTCCGGCAACGATCTGCGGGTCCCAAAACCAAAGCCTTGAACGGGTGCGCGTTAAGTGAAACGCCGCCGTTCACCCCACGCGCCTTCGCGTGATCAGCCGCATCATGCTTCCTTTCCCCAAACCAAAGTTAGAGCCCGCCCGGTGAACGCCCACGATCCAACGGTTTCCAGCGTCGCCATGGTCAGCCGTGTGCCGAGCAACGTCGTTCCCGCAAATCTGGCCGGCAACGGCAGCCTGCGAAGGAGCCGCGCGACCCGGCAAGCCCGTTGCCGCATCACCGGCGGCACGCGTCATGCCATGCCGGCATATCGAGACACTGGATGGCGTCGCGTTCGTGGCCTCAATCGCGTTTGCCGCAGATGCAAAGTTGGAGGGGTTTCGCTCGTTCGTCCATTCCGCCGGTTCGGCGCCGTACCTGACTCAGTTCATCCGGCAGCGAAAATAGGAAATCCGCCGCATTGCCATAATTCCGTCACTGGTGCCGTTGCCTGTGCTGGATATTGTCCATGCAACCATTCTGCACACTATAGCTTTGGCTCGATCATGAGCATTCCTAATCCATCATTTGGGCTAACAACTATAGTTCGGGCAGTTCCCGATCCGACTTTGCAGGCGCCAATCAGCGCAGTCCTGGCATGTTCGGGCCGCGCGCATTCCACCGAAGAGGCTGCCGCGAAGTGGATTTCAGGACGCTCGAGACAACATGCCAAAAATGTTACATAGACCATGCAATACTTTCTGTATCAAAATGAAATTGGATGGGCTTCACTAACTTTCTACTTCCATGCAACACCGTTGCGTTGTAAACATCTGCGCAACGCTTGCCTGGGGTGGAATAACGCTGACGCCGCGACCTCTCGTCGTTGGAGCGTAGACTGAGCCATGCAACCATCAACTATCGGGCACCCCGCATGATCCGGAGACTTGACGCCATCGCAAGCGGCGGGGCAACCACGGTTGCGGCAACACTTGACGCCTATTCCGGCTCCAATGCAGGGCGCAGGCTAGCTGCCAAGCCTGTTTGTGCCGCCGCTCTGATCGCCGCAGACATGATCGCCTTTGGGGTCTCAGCATTAGCAGCCTGGCTCATCGCCACCTCAGGCGTGCTTGCGCCAATGACCGCCGAAGGCTTTCCGGCTGCATCGCCGGAAGCGCTTCGGTCTGCCCTCGCGCCAGCTTTCATCTTGAGCGGGCTGCTGGCCTACTTCTTGGCAAAGGGGCATTACAGCCGCCGTCTGCCGTTCTGGTGGGAGTTGCAGCAGGTTCTGGTCGGCAGCATCTTCGCGCTGCTTTGCAGCAGCTTCGTGGAGTTCAGCTTCAAGACCGACGTGTCCCGGGTGGTTGTCTTCTGCATCTGGGTGCTGTTCCCACTCGCGTTGGTCGCGACCCGCCATGTCGCGCGGCGTCTGCTGAGCGAGGCAAACCTGTGGCAGATCCGCACGGTCATTGTCGGCCACGGTGCGACCGCCGACCGGGCGGCAGAGGCGCTGACGTCCGAGCACGACCTTGGTTATGCCGTCATCGGCATCATCAGCCCTTCGGCGGTGGCAGGACTGTCCATCGCGAAGCCTTGGACCAGGCTCGTGCAGCAGTTCCGGGCCGACCTGGTCGTTATCGCTCCTGAGGCCGATGAAACCCTCGACCGTAACCGTAACGAGATGCTGGTGCGGGAGCGTGTGCCCTTCGCAGTGATGCCCCATGCGGAAGGACTGCCCGTGTCCGGCTGCGTGCAGACCTACTTCTTCAGGCACGACCTGGTCATGCTCTCCTATCGCAACAACCTGTCGCAGCCGCTCGCGCGGACGGTCAAGCTGGCGCTGGATGCCGTTGGCGCGGGGATCATACTCCTGGCCATCTCGCCCGTTCTGCTGGCGGTCGCCCTGCTGGTGAAGCTGGACGGCGGGCCGGTATTCTTTGCGCATCCGCGGATCGGCGCCGGGGGACGCCGGTTCAACTGCTTGAAGTTCCGCTCAATGCGGGTGGACAGCGCCGCAGTGCTGGAACACCTGCTATCCACCAACCCGGCGGCAGCCGTCGAATGGGCCGCAACCCAGAAGCTACGCAACGACCCGCGGGTCACCAAGATCGGCGCCTGGCTGCGGAAGACCAGCCTGGATGAGCTGCCGCAACTTCTTAATGTTCTGCGGCTAGAGATGAGCCTGGTCGGTCCTCGCCCGATCGTGGAGGCGGAGTTGGCTCATTACGGCGAGAACATCACCTACTACTATGAAACCCGGCCTGGCTTGACCGGGCTTTGGCAGGTCAGCGGACGCAGCGACACCACCTACCAGCAGCGAGTTCAGCTTGACACCTGGTATGTCAAGAACTGGACGCTGTGGCATGACATTGCGATCCTGGCCAAGACTGTCCCGGCGGTCCTTGACCGGACGGGGGCCCTCTAATCTTGCGTTGGCCTTGGTCGTCGCCCACGCCGACACCGATGAAGGTGGCACCGCGGGTAGGCAATGTGCAGGTAGCCAATGCGCACGCAGTGAGGGCACGGGTCGAGCCACGGCTGCTTCCCCCTGGTGAGGCCTTCACGCCGACCCGGCCCAAGCCGGGCCGCCGCCAACTGGTCGGGCGTGAAACCGAGTTGGAGCGCATCCTGCAGGCGCTGCAGGAAGAACAGGCTCACGTCGTTCTCTATACCGAGCGCGGCCGGGGCAAGACCTCGTTGGCCAACCTGGTCATCGAAACCCTGAGGCAAAGCGGGGTGATCGTTGCTCGGCACACCTGCGAGGCCGGCAGCACGTTCGACGGGATCATGCGTGGTCTCCTGCGCGACTTGCCACGCTCTCTTCTCGCGACCCCGGCCAATGACCCCACGGAAGTCGGCTGCGAGGCCGCATTGCCGTCCCGGGACCTGCGCCCACGCGATGTCGTCGCGGTTATGGACCGGCTGACCTGCCGCGCGCTGGTGTGCGTGGTCGATGAGTTCGACCGTGTTCAGGACAAGGACACCCGCACCCGGCTCGCAGACACGATCAAGCAGGTATCCGACCAGGGCATTCCATTGCTGTTCATGGTCGTCGGGGTGTCGGAGAACCTGGAGCAGATCCTGGGCCAGCACCCGTCCATCCAGCGAAACTTGGTCGCCGTGCAGCTTCCGCTACTGAGCGACGCCGAGGTCGCCGCAATCATCGAGACCGGAGCGCAGCTAGCCGGGTTTATCGTTACCCCGCCGGTGGCGCAGAACGTCGCCATCCTGGCTCGCGGCAGCCCCTACATGGCGCAGTTCATCGGCCTTCGCCTGGTCCAGTCCGCCAGGAAACGCGGCAATGCCGACGTATCTGAGATCGACCTTGCCACTGCGGTCAACCGCTTGCTTGCCGAGGCGTCGCCTCACACTCTCGCCTTCTATGCATCGCTCACATCCGGCGCAACCGATGCGGAGATGGTGCGCGCCTTGCTGGCGCTTGCGACTGCCGGCCAAGATGTGTGGGGGCGCTTCGCCGTCCTGCCCTCGTTCCGGGACGGGGTCGCGGTGGGGCAGAATCACATTCGGGCCGAAAGCTGGGCGCGCATCCTTGACGCTGGCGTCCTGCGTGCCGTACCCGAGCGGTTTGGCCTTTATACCTTTGCGGACCGCAACTTGATGCATCACATCATCCTGCTCGCAGCGCATGATGCCCAGCCAGGGGCAGGCAAGCCGGTCGTGCAGACAGGCAACCCAGGCATCGCGGGAATGGCGGCGCCTGCCAACGGGCATACAATGGCAGCGGGGGCTTGATGGACATCTCGGTCGGAAATTCTAGCCTTGCACAGCCGGCCCCCGAGGGAATGCAGTTTGCGCCGATGCTGCGCATGCTGCGCCGTCGTGCATGGTTGATCGGGCTGTGCGCCTTCATCGCCGCCGCCGGTGCCTATGCTTACGCGCGGACCGTGCCGAAATCTTATACCGCGTCCAGCCTCATCGCCGTGGAAGGTGACCGGATTGCCATTCCGGAACTGCAAGGCGCGCTCCGGAGTGA
Organism: uncultured Acetobacteraceae bacterium; assembly: GCA_964242325.1. GTDB lineage: Bacteria > Pseudomonadota > Alphaproteobacteria > Acetobacterales > Acetobacteraceae > DASWOJ01. Next base: position 9,385 of record CAXTCI010000013.1, on the reverse strand, counting down.
CAGTGCGCCGGACCCGCTGCCCTGGGTCCGGACCGAGATGCAGGCCATAGCATCCCGCGACCTCATGCAGGTTGTCGTGGACAAGCTGGACCTGAAGGACGTTCCGGAGTTCAACCCCGCCCTACAGCCGCCAAGCGTGGTGCAGCAGATCAAGGACAAGATCCAATCCTTCCTGCCGCAGCAGAAAGGAGCGGAGCCTGCAGGCTCACCAGGCGAGGCTGTGCTCGGCTCGGCGCTGCGGTCGCTGGCAATCTTCCAGGACAACCGCAGCCTGGTGATTGAGGTTTCCTTCCTGTCGCACGACCCGGTGCTGGCCGCCAAGGTCGTCAACACGTTGGTCACGGAATACATTTCATCCCGGGCCAAGCGGCGTGTGACGGCCAACCAGGGGGCTAACACGGCTTTGACGGAACGGATCGACCAGGTGCGACAAGATCTCGCCGGGTTGGAAAAGGAGATGCGTGACCTCCGCACCAAGGGCGACCTGGTTGGCACGCGCGCTGGCAGCGTCGGCCAGCAGCAGGTCGAGGAGCTTGCAACCGCTGCCACCCGCGCGACGGTCGAACGTGCACAACTGCAAACCAACTATGACCGGGCAGTCGCCCTTGCCAATCAGGGCTCCTCGGATGCCCTGGCAAACGTCTTGGGCTCCGGCACGGTGTCGCGCTTGCGGGACCAAGAGGCCACTGCAACGCGCAAGCTGGCGGAACTGACGACCCGCTACGGCTCAGGCCATCCCAGCGTGCGCAGCGCCCAGGCCGAGGTGGCGACGGCGCAACGGCAGTTGCGGGAGGAAACGGGACGCATCGTCGCGTCGCTAGGCACCCAGCTGCGTGCAGCGCGCGAGAACGAAGCCGACATGCAGAAGCAGTTGGAGGATGCCCGGCGCACCGGAGTGTCCGGCGAAAACTCCCGCGCCCAGTTGGACCAGTTGCAGCAGGAGATCACGACCCGGCGCACACTGTATCAAACCTTGTTGGAGCGTGCCCAGCAGACGGTGGTACAGCCGAGCGGCACCGAGACCCCCGACGTCCGGGTCGTGGCGATGGCGGCGCCCCCGGGTGGCCCGACCAGCCCCAACATGAAGCTTGCTGCAGGGGCCGGTGGGGTTGCCGGCGCCATGCTGGGCTGTTTGTTCGTTATGGCCCGGGCCAGCTCAGCAGGAGGCTTCTCCAAGCCGGCCGACTTTGCGGCGGCGGGACTGCCGGTGCCGGGCTTGGTCTCCCGCGCGGTGCTGGGCCGCAGCCGCAGCCGCCGGGTCCGTCCCATGCCGGTGCCTGCTGGCCGTGATGCGGAAGGGCTTCGAACCCTACGCTTCCGCCTCGCCCGTCTCGGGCAAGTCAGTGCGCCACGCAGCGCAGTGTTCGCCGGACTAAGGGATGGCGACGATGCGGCTCGCGTTGCCGTGGCAATGGCCCGCGCGGCTGCAATGGACGGCGACCGTGTGCTTCTGGTGGAGGGCGACCTTCAATCGCCAAAGGCAGCCGCGCTGCTTGGAGCGGCGCATGATGGCTTGATCGAGGCATTGGAGGGCAAGAGCAATTGGCTGGACCAAGTCTCGCACGACACCGCCACGCCGCTGCAGGTGCTGGCGGCGGCGCAGCCAGACGGAAAGGCCCACATCTTGCTCGGCAGCAATGCCTTCCAGAACCTGCTGGTCGAGGCACAGGCGCAATACGACTTGGTGGTCCTGACTGCCCCGGCCGCCGACCAGGCCGATGCCCTGACCCTGGCGCGGCACGCTGACGCGGTGGTGCTGGTGGTTCGCACTTCGGATCCGCAGGAGCCTACCCAGGCTGCCGCATCCCGGCTTGGCGCAATGTCGCGGAACCCCCTCGCTACGGTGCTTATCGACGGATGACGCTTGCCCTGGCCATCCTTGGGGCCGTCCTCCTGCTGCTGGCGGTACATCCCTTCATTACCTATCCCCTAAGTCTGTTGGCTCTGGCGCGGTTCCGGCCGCGTCCTGTGCTGGCCGCCGGGCCGGCTCCGGACCAGGCAGCCTTCTGCGTGTGCGCCTACAACGAGGAGCAGGTAATCCGCGCGAAGGTGGAGAACATGCTGGCGGCCGGGGCGGCGCTCGGCGGGCTGGAAGTGCTGGTTTACGTAGACGGCGAGACGGACAAAACGGCCGATATCGTCCGGGAATTCGGCGACCGCGTCCGCCTGATTGCATCGCCGGCGCGGCTGGGCAAAACGCATGGCATGAACGCCTTGGCCGCCCTGACGACAGCCGAAATCCTGGTGTTCAGCGACGCGAATGTCCTGTTCGCGCCAGATGCGCTGCCGAAGCTGCTCGCACCGTTTGCTGACCCGGCTGTCGGATGCGTTTGCGGACATCTCATCTACACTCGGCCCGAGGGCAATGCGACGGCCGCCACAGGTTCCCTTTACTGGCGCCTGGAGGAGTCGATCAAGCGGCTGGAAAGCGCGACCGGCTCGGTAATGGGGGCGGACGGCTCCATCTTCGCGCTGCGCCGCGCGATACACGAGCAGCCGCCGCCGGACTTGATCGACGACATGTATGTGTCGCTCGCGGCATTGTGCCGCGGCCACCGGATCGTGCGTGTGGCGGATGCGCTGGCCTATGAAGAGGCGGTGTCGCGCCCTGCCGAAGAGTTCCGCCGCAAGGTCCGCATCGCATGTCAGGCGTTCAATGTTCACCGGGCCTTGTGGCCACGTCTCCGCCACCTGCCTGCGCTCGATCTTTATAAGTATGTGTCGCACAAGCTCCTGCGTTGGCTCACCGCAGGCCTGCTGGTCGCAGGGATGCTATGCTGGGCTGGCGCCATCGTCGCCGCCGAGGCGTGGTGGCTGCTGGCTGGCGTTGTCGTAGTTGGCGCTGTAGGAGGATTGGCAATGTTTACGGCGCGGAGCGGGCTTCTAGCCACTCTGCGCGACATCTTGGGAGCCTTCATTGCAACTGGGATCGGGGTATGGCGATCCTGGCGTGGGGACCGGTTCCAGACTTGGAATCCGCCGGCATCCGCACGCACCATCCGTCCGGTTCTGCCCAGCACCGGAGGCTAGGTAATGCGGGTCGCGATGGTTGACCCATCGCTGTTCACCTTGCCATATGATCGGGCCCTCGTCAGCGCCCTGGGCCGGGCCGGGCACGATGTGACGTTGTTCGGGCGCCGGCCAGGCCCGGACGACAACGGTGCCGAAGGGATCACGCTGGCGCCGCATTTCTATCGCATGGCAGATAGCCAGGTGGCCCGGCGCCTGCCGACCCCCGCCCGGTTAGGCCTAAAAGGCATTGATCACGCCGCTTCGATGCTGCTGCTCCTAAGCCGGTTGCGCCGGGAACGTCCGGACGTCATCCACTTCCAGTGGCTTCCACTGCCAGTGGTGGATGGCCGCCTGCTGGGCCTGTTCCGGAAAATCGCACCGCTGGTGCTGACGGTACACGACACCAATCCCTTCAACGGCGATCCATCGGCCAGCCTGCAACAGCGCGGCTTCTTCCGAAGCCTCAATGAGTTTGACAGGCTGATCGTGCATACTGCACAAGGACGTGAACGGCTTTGCAGTGCCGGTGTTCCGGCGAATCGAGTTCTGGTGTTGCCACATGGGATGCTTCTGGATCCGCCACCGTATGTTGACGATCCCATGACGGGCTCGATGACATTCCTGTTGTTTGGCAAGGTGAAGCCATACAAGGGTCTCGACCTGCTGATCGAGGCATTCGCGTCCTTGAACCCCCTCCTGCGCGGGGATGCCAGGATATGGGTAGTCGGCAAGCCCTACATGGATATGGCTCCCTTGCAGGCGTTGGCGGGGCGGCTCGGCGTTGCAGACCGGCTCGTCATCGAGCCGCGCTTCGTTGGTGACGACGAGGTAGCTGGCCTGTTCGCGCCCGGCACAGTGGCCGTGTTCCCCTACCGGGAGATCGAGGCGAGCGGCGTCCTGTCCATCGCGCTCGCCTGCGGGCGCCCAATCATCGCCTCAAAGCTGGGCAACTTCGCCGAAACCGTCACCGACGGCGTGCAGGGCCACCTGGTGCCGCCCGGCGACGTTCCGGCCCTCGCTGCGGCGATGGCACACATGCTGTCGGATCGTGACTTTGCCGCATCATGCAGCCGGCAAGCACGTGCCCTCGTTGATGCCGTGCCAAGCTGGGACGGCATCGCGGCGCTGACTGCCGACGCCTACCGGTCGGCGGCATGATCGGGGCGTCAGGTCCCAGGTCCGCTGTCAGGCCGGAGATTTGCCACCGTCATCACCAGCAGGACCGGGAACAACACCGGTGCCAACTGCTGATAGCCCCCGGTGAACAGCAGCAGCACCATGCCGGGCAGCACGATAGCCCGCTGGGTAACGGTTTTTCGCCCGACGGCAAGCAGGGCGATATAGGCGACGAGCGCGGGAATCCCGTAGTCGATGATGATCTTCACCGGCGTGTTGACAGTGTATTCGTAGGATCGGATCATCCGCTCGCTGCCGCCGCTGCCGATACCGAGCAGGGCGGCCGACGGCTCGTCCGTCAGAACATCGTCCAGCAGCCAGAACGGCGTTATGAAGCGCAGATGGCCACTGGTGCTTTGGCGTGTAATCTCATCGAAGCGGCCGCTGAACGACGCCGCCGCGTCGGGCGCCAGCACCAGGGCGCCGCCGGCGAGCAGCCCAACCAGCGCGACGGTCAGAATGGCGATGAGGACACCGCGCCGCCCCATGCTGAATGCCGAGGAAACGACGAAGGCCGCCAGCACAATCCACCCCGTCCCGGCCATGGAGAGCATCATTCCCGCGGCGAACAAAGCCAGCATGCGGGTGCGCCGCAGCACCAGCAGTTCCAGGATCAGGCCGAGCGCCATGATCTGGGAGAATATGGACGGCTCCAGCAGGAAGAACCCATTCGACTTCAGGGCACTGCCGAAGCCGGCCGGGATCTGCAGGTTGTAGCCGTCCTCGAACAACAGGAACGCGGGAACGATGCCGCGGAAGCTGAACACCCCCAATCCCACGAACTGCACGAAGAACTGTATGATCCCAGCGATCGCCACCAGGGAAAGCACTGCCGTCACCCGGCGTATGAATTCACGTTCCGACACGGGTGTGACGAAGGACAGGGTGGCGAAGCTGGTCAGGATCAGGAACTGCAGCAGCGACGGCAGGCTGGTTGGGATTTGATACCGACCGGGCACGATCTGGCGGTAGGCCATTCCCAGCAGCGCCAGGGCGCACAGCAACAGGAACAGCGGCAAGCGGATGCGGCTGAAGGTCAAGGTGCCGCGCAGTATCCCAACCGCCGCCAGTCCGAGCCCGATTGGCCCGACAACGTTGACCGGCTTGCCGCCGGCTGGCAGGCCGAAGCGTTGCAGGAACATGGATGCCGCCATGACGATGGTCACGAACACCAGCGCCTGCTGCACGTGGTCCACGGTGGGACGCCAGGTCGTCGCGCGTCCTGGCTGAACGAGGGTTGTCATTCCACTACGCCCTGCCCGCGCTCAAGGCGACGTCGCGTTGACGGCTCGGCGGCACGACAGGGACAGGCTGGACTTGTACGGCCGCAGGCAAATCGCCATCCCGCGCGGCTGCGGGGCAGCTTCATCCAGGCTTGGGCACAGGCGCCGGGCTTCGGGCATGCACGCCTTGGCAACCGCGGTATAGGCCGCGGCGCGGCCTGCTGTCTGCGCCCGTGCCGTGCCAGCGAGCGGTACCAGGGCGGCAAGCCCGGCCAAAACGAGGCGTGGCAGATGCGGCATGTGGATCGTCCTTATCCTGTTTATTTGACTCTATACCTGTTCGACCCGCCCCGCAGCGGCGTTGTGGCGGGGATGGCAGCATGAAGCGGACCGTTGCGACGGCGACGTTGGCTGGGCTGCTGGCGTTCCAAGGGCAAGCTGCACGGGCACAACTGCTCGACCAGCTCATAAATCCCAACGTGTCCGGCGTGCAGGTTGAGCCCGGCGTAACCGTTCTGTCTCGCCTGCGTCCCGACTACGATTATGGCGGCATACGGGTTGGCAGTGTCCTGCTCCGGTCCGACTACAGCGAGGCCGCTGGCTATGACGACAACCTGCTCGGAACGTCCAAGGGCCGTGGCAGTTCGTTCGTGGAGTCGCGCGTCAACCTCGGCGCGGCCACCGACCTGTCGCGCTACGGCGCGGCAGTGCGGCTCAACGTGAACGACGACCGCTACCTGGACCAGCCGAGGCAGTCGGAGACGAATTGGACCGCCTCGGCAGGAGGCTTTTACGAGCTTGGCCGCGACACCGTGTCGCTCGACTACTCGCACGCCAACCTGAACCAAACCCCGCGTGACCTGGATACCCCGCAGCTGGACAAGACCATCGCTTATCGGATTGATACGGTGCAGGCGGGCTATCGGATCACCTTCAACCGGCTGACGTTACGGCCGGTGCTCGCGGTGCAGGTTTACGATTTCGATAATGGGACCGTCGCCGGCCAACCATACCTGCAGCGGTTCCGCAACCGCGTGGTCGCGGCGCCGGCGGTGACAGCTTCCTATGAGTTTTCGCCAGGCCGGACCGCCGTCCTGGTCGTGCGCGGCCTGGACGCCACCTACACGAACCGTCCGGCTGGCACGCCGGTACGAAATTTCAACGACGAGTCGGTGCTGGCGGGACTGGACTTCGCCAGCGGCGGCCTCTGGCGCTTTCGCCTGCTAGCGGGATACGAGATCCGCAACTTCGTGTCGTCCCGGGTCAAAAACATTCAGGCGCCGATCGTCGAAGCCACGGTGATCTACACCCCGACCGGCCTGACGACGCTGACCGGCATCGCGGCCCGCCGCATCCAGGACTCGGCCGACGAAACCACCGTGGGCTTCACCGAAACATCCGCCAGGTTCAGCGTGGACCACGAGTATTACCGCAACGTCCTCTTGCGGGCTCAGGGCGGCGTGTTTCTCGACGAGTATAACGGCGGCGGCAGCCAGAGCCTGGTGAGCGCCGGCGTCGGTGCGACCTGGCTGTTGAACCGCGCGTTGCGCCTGAGCGCGACCTATGACTTCACCGCCCGGCTGTCCAACGGCGGCGGGGTCGTCAGCACGACGCCGACGACGCTCAATACCACCGGAATCGGCGCCAACATCGGCTCCGGCTACTCTGATAACCGCTACCTGCTGCAACTCGGCATCAGCCTATGAGCGTCCATACCATCCTGCCCCGGAGAACAGCATTCATGCGCCTTGTCCCAGTCCGGCCCGCTAGAAGGACTGCCCATCGGGCCTTCCGCAGCTTGTGCCTGTGCATGGCCCTGGCTGCCTGTGCACCTGGCCGCAACCTGCCGCCGATCCCGGATTATCATGCACAGGGCTACCACCTGGGCGGTGGCGACCAGATACGCATCATCACCTTCGGCGAGGATCAGCTCACGGGTGAGTTCCGCGTGGATGACCAGGGCCGCATTGCCGTGCCCCTGCTGGGCGGCATCGTGGCCGCTGGCCTGAGCCCACAGGAGCTTGAGACCTCGATGGCTCAGGCGCTCCGCAAGCGCAACCTGCTGCGCGATCCCAGTGTTTCAGTCGAGGTGCTGGCATACCGGCCGATCTTCGTGCTGGGCGAGGTCGCGAAGCCCGGCCAATACCCCTACCAGCCCGGCATGACCGTGCTGACTGCCGTGGCGATCGCCGGCGGGTTCACCTATCGAGGCGTGCAGGACTATGCGTCCGTTATCCGGACAACCGGCGGCAACTCGGTAGAGGGCAAGGCAGCGCCGGGCTCGTTCGTCGCTCCGGGCGACGTCATCAAGGTATTCGAACGCAGGTTCTGACCGGAACATCCCGGCCACCGCTCAAGATGCTGGCCGGGACCACGAGCGCGTACCGGTCGTGCCGACTGTGCCTCAAGACGCGTCCGGGTCAACGCTGCCATTCGTGGCGGAGCGTCCGATCCCGTGCCGTTGCACGTGGGGCAGGAATACGAGCGCGTGCAGTATCGGGACCGACTGCGTCACAGCATTGCCGCCAGGAATGGCTATGATGGCCGCTTCTGCTGCTTGTGCATCGCCAGTGCTGGCTCTCGATTGCCTAACGTGAATTGCAATGCAGAAAGGCTCGTCCGGATCGACGTTGACTGCCGCACCGCCCGAATCGGCATCTGATGATTCTTGAAAACCTTGGTCCCAATGGTGTTAGCGCGATACGTTGTAAAATGCCGGATCCATGTTGGGCTTAGGACCACCAACAGGTGCCCGCCCCCAGCAACATCCGTTGCCGACACTGCGCTGCAAAGCACGAGGGAACGTGACAACCTAAAACACCCGTGTTTGGCCTTGAGACGGTGAGCCCAGCCGTTACAGCACTATCCATTCAACAAGTCCGGCCCCGAGCAAGGCCCAAAACACTAGAGCAAGTTTAAGCGCGTACATGATACCCCGGGCAGGACGCAACACGTCTTGCGACGGAGCTGTGAAGCCGGACATTTCAGCCCGTGCCTTAGGCAAAAGCTTTGACACAGCACTCATCGTTGGTATTCCAATTGCAGCTTGCATGGCCCAGCTTTCACATTTGCTAATGCACGTCGCGTAGCCGTAGCATGACACGTTGGGCGAGCTATGTAACGCTGCCACTACCGAAAACAGGCAAAATTCGTTGCTGCATTGCAGCAGCGCATTGGTTAATAAAGATTTATGCAGGTGGATTGGCCCATTTTTCTTAAGGCTTATACTTGGGCAAGGGACGCAATTCATTGTAAAGATTACTTACTGCTTTCCGCTATGCGCCGGAGCAGAGTAATCCGGCACTTCCCTCGCAGCTCGGCGGAGATGTTACCTAAGCCGCAGGACGCCGGCATCCTGTTAATCAGGGGCGGTCGCTCAGCTTGATCCTGAGATGGTCGCAGCGCCTTGCAGCGGCGAATGACTACCTGTCCCATCTATGAACGATTGCTCCCGCCGATTACTGGCTGATGATGCAGCAAGTCCCAGCCAGCAAGCTGGCCAAGCGTCATCGGTCAGGCTACGGCCCAGACAGGCCATGCAGCGGCAGGAGATGCCGCGCAACAGGAATCGGCCGGTTTACATAATTCATTGGGCAAGCCGAGCGTGTGGCAGTGGGGACTTCCCGGAAGCAAAGGCATCTTTTGTTGATGCGTAGTCGATACGAAATTGCAGTAGATTGCAGTTCGGTGGATCAATTTGTTTTATTATCGAGAATGCGTAAAGCTGTTCTGATCTACAATAGCTATCTTGTCCTGACTACCAACTATAGTTAGGTCTGACGTAGTTGAACATGAATTCAACGCGGGTCAGCCGCGAGTTCAAGTGCAACAAGCGAGGCCTCACCCCATGGCAGTTACCGCATCGAACACGCCGTTTCCCCTCGGCGCCTATCTCGGCAACCCCGACAACAGCAGCGCCGCAAACGAAGCGACATACGAAGCGAACTACACCAGCTTTTCCCAACTGATGGGCG
>CAXTCI010000012.1:38734-49386 GCA_964242325.1 uncultured Acetobacteraceae bacterium | reverse complement strand
CTGTCCGACTTCCGCGAGCGCATGGACGCCCCCGACCTAGACGCCGACATCGGCAACCGCCCCGTCGAAGACATCATCAAGGACATCCTCCGCGACCTCGGCCTGGCAGCCCTACCCGGCAGCCGCCCCTGGAAGCGCCGCACCTCCGCCGACATCGCCGAACTCAACGCCCAAGCCGCTGCGCCAACCAGCCCCCGCCAGCCCAGCGCCGGCCCTGGCCCGCAAGGCGGCCGTCCCGGCTACACCTGCCAAGCCCCCGATCCCCAACCCGGCCAGCCCGCAGCCGCCCAGCCCTCCCCCGATCCCGCGGCCCCGCGCGAACCCGGCCAACCCAAGCCCGGCCACTCCGCCGCACCCGCCCGAGCCCCCGTCCACCCCGGCCACACCCTGCCGGAAGACCCGGCCGAAGCCGTGGCCTTCGTCCTGCACCATCACGCCCGCACCAACGTCCGATGGCGCCCGCCACCCGGCGACTAGAGCACGCCCGGTTCAAGTGGAGACACCAAACATGCTCCAACATCATGTTTTTGCAGGTGTTTGTCCGGCCCAAATGGAGCTGTTTGGGCCGGACATGCTCTAACCACCCACCCATCCCGCTCACACAGAAGCACCAACCAGCCCCACGCGCCCCAGCCCCGCCAGCACCGGCGCGCGCGCCAGGCCGCACGAACCCGCCTAAAAATCCAGCAGCGCCGTTTCCGCCATCACCGCCTCGGCCGTGTGATGCCGCCAAGCCGCCCGCCGCTCCTCCTCCGTGCTGCGCTGCGCCTGCAAATAAGCGCCCAAATGCCGCGCCCGCTGCACCACCCGCCGCCCAGCCGGCAACCGCTCCGCCTCATACCGAGCCAGCCCAGCCGGCACATCGCCCCCTGCCTCCAGCGCCTCAGCCAAAGCCAGGGCATCCTCCGCCGCCTTCGTAACCCCCGCACCCACATGCGGCCGGGCGATGAACGCGCTATCGCCCAGCAGCGCCACCCGCCCAGACGCCATCCGCGCACTTTCCAAGTCATAGATCGGCTGCAAAAACGGCTGCGCCGTCGCCCGCACCACCGCCGCAAACTGCGGCGCCAGCGTAGCGTCCGCCACCCGGCGCATCGCCTCCACCACCGCCCCACGTATCAGCGGCGGCGGAATCGACAGAGCATGGGTATGGCCCGCCGCATCCGTCAGCAGGTCCGGCAACCCATCCGCCTCGCCAGCCCCCCGATACCAGACGAAGTTGTATCGGCGATGCCCCGGCCGCAAATCGTTGCCCTCGCCCGCCACCGGATACCCCAGCATCTGCTCCCCATCCGGCAGGCAAAAGCCAAAATGCTCGAACAGGTCCGCATGCGCCCGCGCCGGCATGTCCGCCTCGGCAATCAACCCCCGCCAAGCAACATAGCCAGCATACCGGGGCGCCGCGTCCCCCATGCACAACGCCCGCACCGTCGAGCGGAACCCATCGGCCCCCACCAGCAGCTCCGCCTCACGCACGGCGCCGTTGGCGAACCGCGCTACAACCCCCTCCTCACCCCCGGCCACCGACCGCACCTCCTCGCCCAGGCTGTAGCGCCCATCCGGCCAGGCCCCGCGCAGCATCCGGAACAGCCGGTCCCAAGACGTCATCACCTGCGGGCAATCCAGGCCGCCAAGCACCGAGCCATCCCTAGCCAAAGTCACCCGGCGCCGCACCGCCACGCCAAACTCGGTATGCGGGTCCAACCCCAACCCTTCCAGGATGCGCCAAAGCTGCGGATGGGTAACGATCCCCGCCCCGCGCCCGGACAAAGGCGCCGCCACCCGCTCGCAGACATGCACATCCCAGCCCCGCTGCCGCAGCAGCAACGCCGCGAACAGCCCGCCGATGGACCCGCCCACCACGACGGCCCGGCGGTTGCCGACCCCTGGCACCGCTCAAAGCCCTCCCTTCTGCCCGCCCAGCCATCCCGCTCCCGCTGCCACGCCTCAACCAGCCCCAGCGCTTTGCAGATAACAGTCCAGGATCTCCGCCCCGGTCAGCATCGCCACCCCCTCATGCCCCAGGATGTAGTCATACAGCGCCTCCAGATACTTGATCCGGTGCGGCACCCCAGTGAGGTAGGGATGGATGGAAATCGCCATCACCCGAGGATGCTTCGCCCCCTCCTGCCACAGCCGGTCGAACTGATCCCGCCCACGATGCAGCAGCTCATCCGACCGGTGCTGCTGCACCGCGGTAATGACGACATCGTTGACCTCGACCGTATAGGGCACCGAAACCAGCCGCCCGTTGCGGGTCAGCACCGGAACCGGCTGGTCGTCCAGCACCCAGTCCGCCACATACTCGATCCCCGCCTCCGCCAGCAGGTCGGCGGTATCGGCCATCTCCGTCAGGCCCGGGCTTTCCCATCCCCGCGGCGCCGCCCCGGTGCACTCCCGGATGGCGGCGACCGTATCGGCGATGGCCGAGCGCTGGTCCTCCACCCGGTGCATCGGCTTCTGCACATAGCCATGTCCCATGAAGTCCCACCCCGCCCGATGCGCCGCCTCGCACATCTCGGGATACAACCGGCAAACCGAGCCGTTGAGCGCGAACGACGCCCGCAGCCCCCGCTTGGCAAGCACCTCAAAGAATCGCCAAACCCCAACCCGCATCCCATACTCATGCCAGGCCCAGTTCGGCAGGTCCGGCAGCAACGGCTGCCCCATCGGCGGCGGCAGCACCGTGCGCGGCATGGCGGCGCCGGGGTCCCAGTTCTCGACGTTGACGATGGTCCAAACCGCCACCCGCGCCCCCCCAGGCAGGCGAAACGCCGGCCGCCGGTGGATCGGCGCATAGGGAACGCGGGCACGGAAGTCAGGCAAGTCTTCGGTCATGGCGCCTTTCCGGCAAGGTGTATCAAGTTGCAGCACGGGCTAAACCGGCTTGCATCCAGACTGGACGCAAGCCGGTCGAGCTTTCCCGTCAGCGAGCAAACACATGCAGTCAGCTCCGGCCGCTGCCCGTTCGGACCCGGCTGCAATCTGCTCCATGCGTCCCCACCCATCGAAGGCAGGAACGCGCGTATGCACGGACGGCACGGCGCCGATCAATGCTCCACCACCTCGATCCCGCCGCTGCGCGCGGATCGAAATACCGCCTCCAGCGCGGCAATGGTGCCGAGCATCTCCTCATCCGGCATGGGATACGGCGCCCCGCCGGCCGCAGCCCGCGCAAACGCCTCCAAGTTCAGGCGTACCGCCGGCGCCGGCGCATAGTCCACCGTGGTTTTCCCCACCCCACGGATCGAAGTCGTCATCGTCCAGCCCTCCGACCGCTCCGGGTGGTTCCGGTCCCGCACCTCCGCCCACCCCTTGCTGCCATACACCGCAAACCGCCCATCAAACGGAGTGGCAAGAATGGCGGAGATCAACGCATTCGCCCCGCTGCGGAACCCGACCAGCGCGCCCAGCGTGTCGCCGTTGGCCAACGGGCTGCCAAGCTGTCGCACGTTCGCCAGCACCCGCTCAGCCGGGCCAAGCAAGCTGACGGCCAAGTCGAGCAGGTGTATCCCCGTCGCCGTCATCGGCCCGGCCGGCGCCTCCCGTCCCGACAGGCGCCAGTTGTCCGCCGGCAAGTCCAGGAACTTATCCTGGCTGAAGTTCGCCTCGACCTGCAGCAGGGTGCCAAGCTCACCGTCCCCAGCCATGCGCCGCAGTTCCTGCACCGGCGGCTCGAACCGCCGCTCATGACCGACCCCCAGGACCACGCCCGCGGCACGGCAGGCGGCGATCGCCTCCACGGCATCCGCCCGCGTCAGGCACAGCGGCTTCTCGCAGAACACGTGCTTGCCGGCCGCCGCCGCCCGGCGCACCTGCCCCGCATGCAGCGTGTGCGGCGTACACAGGATCACTGCACCAACATCGGGATCGGCAAGCACCGCATCAAAGTCCGGCAGCACCCGCAGCCCACGCCCGACGGCAAACCCGGCCGCAGCGGGGTCCGGGTCAAGCGCCGCCGTAATGCGGAGCGCATCGCTCCCCTCCAGCGTCGCGGTGATCGTGCGGCCCCACCAGCCCAGGCCCAGGATTGCAGCATTCAGCACATCGTTCCCCCCGCTGGCTGCCGCGACACTGCCCGGACCCTCCCTGCCGGGTCAACGTGCCGCCGCCTCCCGCGGCAGCCCAGCCTGACGCCGGCACAGCCGCAAAACCCGGCGCAGCCCTACACCCGGTATCGCGCCGGGATCAGCAGCCCGCTGCACGAGGTCAGCACCAGCGTCGTCGTCATCAGCAGCAGCGCCATCGCCGACGCGAAGGGCCAGTTGTTGTTGGTGCTGAACTCCCAGTACAGCAGCGGGGCCATCATCTGGAACCGCGGACCGCCCAGCAGATACGGCGTCGCATACGCGTTCATCGCCAAGATGAAGCACAAGATCCCCGCCGTAGCCGTGCCCGGCAGAGCCAAAGGCCAAACCACCCGCCAAAAGCTCCGTCCCGGCGCCGCCCCCAGGCTGCGGGCCGCCTCCTCCACCCTCGGGTCAATCGTCTCAATGGCGCTCTGCATCGTCAGGATCGCAAAGGGCAGGGTGATGGACACGATGCCGGACACCACCGCAAAGGTGGTATACATCAGCTCCAGCCCCCCGCCGGTCACCCAGCGCACAACGGTGTCCACCATGCCGCCATGGGCGAACAGGATCATCCAGCCCACCATCCGCACGGTGCTGCCGACGAACAGCGGCAGCACGACCGCCAGCATGCACACGGACTTCCAGCGCCCCTGCATACGCGCCAGCCGATACGCCACCGGCAGCCCCAGCAGCAGGCACAACGCCGTAGACCCCGCCGCCACGCCAAGCGTGGTCCCCAGCACGCCGCGGTAGAACGGGTCGGACACAAATCGGAAATAGTTGGCGCCCGTCACCGTCTCGATCATCAGCTCCGTCGCGTCATACTGGTTCAGGCTGAACCGCAGCAGCAGCAGCAACGGCAGTAGCAGCATGACCGACACGGCGAGCGTCGCCGGCCCCAGGAACAGCGCGGCCCCTGCCTGGCGGACCCGCCGGGGCGCCGCCAAGGCCCCGGCGGTTGCCGCGCCCAAGTCAGGCACGCGCCACGTTCTTCTTCCACCACTCGGACGACGGTCCCTGCAGCTTGCCGACGATGCCGTAGTCCGGCAGCGTCATACGCGGCGCCGGATCAGGCAGCGCCAGGCGCTCCCCCAACGCGCCCTCCAACGGCGAATTCCCCACGGTAGGCTGATAGCCCATGTGCTCGGCAAAGCCCCGCTGAGCCGAAGGCTCCATCATCGCGTTCAGATAGCGGAACGCGCCGGCCTTGTTGGCGGCATTCTTCGGCACCACCATGCCGGACAGATAAAGCACCGACCCTTCGGTGGGGAATTGCGCCTTCACCGGAATGCCGGCGTTCTGCCACATCAGCACCCGGGCATGCCACATCAGCCCCACGTCGATCTCCCCGGACTTCACTCCGGCGCCGATGCTGTCGGTGGACGGATACAGGCGCAGCCCGTTGCCGTTCAGCTTCAGCACCAGGTCACGCGCCGCGGCGTCCTCGACCTTGTTGGCATCGCCCGCCGCGGCCAGGGCGGCGGCCATCATCACATAGAAATAGTTGATGTCGCCCACCCCCACCTTGCCCTTCCACTTGGGGTCCAGCAGGTCGGTAAAGGTCTTGGGCGGGTCCGGCACCCGGTCGGGGTTGTAGATGATGACCTGCGGACTCCAGATATGCGGGCCATAGAACGTCGTGCGCAGGTTCGGCAGCACGTGGGCCAAGTTAGGCACCTTCGTCTCGTCCAGCGGCTCCAGCAGCCCCGCCTCCTGCACCTCGTGTGCGCGGACGGCCTGCAGGCAGATCACGTCGTCGGCGCCGCGCGGCAGCCGGCGCTGGGCGAACATCTTGGCGACGCGCGGGTCCTCGTCGCCCGTGTCCTGCACCACGGTTATGCCCTGCGGCGTCATCAGCGGCTCGTCCACATTGGCGCGCAGCAGGTTGGCGTAGTCGCCGCCCCAGGTAGCGATGGTGACCTGCTCGGCCGCAAGGGCCGGCCGTATGCCCGCCAACGGCAGCGCAGCCGCACCAGCCAGCACGGCACGACGGGGAATGGAAAATACGGGCATGGAGCTGATCCTTTCAGAAGGGCTGACGCGGCTCCCTCTCCCTCCGGGAGAGGGTTGGGGTGAGGGGGTCTTGGCTGCGGAGCGAAGAACCATCGGCGCCGCCAGCACGCGGCCCGGCGTTGGAAACGGCAGGCGCGAAGCCCCCCTCACCCCGCCCCTCTCCCGAAGGGAGAAGGAGAAGCGGAACCTCCAAGGCATCAAACACCCGTTCCGCCGCCAAGTCCCAGCACAGCCCCACCGGCTCCCCAGCCGGGTGCAGCCGGCCGCCGCCCCCGGTCGAATCCCGCACCAGCACCCGCAACTCAGCCCCCAGCCGCACCAGATGCTCGCGCACCGCCCCCAGATAGCTCGAAAGCTCCACCACCCCATCCACCTGCCCCGTGCCCGGCGCAGCAAGCCGCAACCGCTCCGGCCGCAGCGTCAGCGTGCAGGCGCCCGCACCACCATAGCGCCCGGCCAGCCGCAGCACCGCGCCGCCCGCAGCCACCGTGCCGTCCGCCAGCACCCCCGCCACCATGTTGCTCCGCCCGATGAACCCGGCGACAAAGGGCGTTGCCGGACGCTCGTACAAATCCTCCTGGGTCCCAACCTGCTGCACCCGGCCATCCCGCATGACCACCAGGCGGTCAGCCATCGCCATCGCCTCGTCCTGGTCGTGCGTCACCATGACCGTCGTCAGCCCGGACTCGCGCTGCAGCAGCCGTATCTCCCGCCCGACCTCCGCACGCAGGGCGGCGTCCAGGTTGGACAGCGGCTCGTCCAGCAGCAGCACGCGCGGCTGGATCGCCAACGCACGGGCCAGCGCCACCCGCTGCTGCTGCCCGCCCGACAACTGCCGGGGCAGCCGCCCCGCCAGGGCCTCCAGCCGGGTCAGTCGCAGCATCTCCGCCACCCGGGCCTCCCGCGCCGGACGCGCCATCCCGCGCATCTCCAGCCCGAAGGCCACGTTGCGCGCCACCGTCAAATGCGGGAACAGGGCATAGGACTGGAACACCAGCCCCATGTCCCGCCGGTGCGGCGGCAACGCCAGCACGCTCTGCCCATCCAGCAGCACGTCGCCCTCGGTGGCGTCCGCAAAGCCCGCGATCATCCGCAGCGTGGTCGTCTTGCCGCACCCCGATGGACCCAGCAGCACCACCAGCTCTCCCTGGGCGATGTCCAGGCAAACGCCGTCCACCGCGGCAGACTTGCCGTAGCGCTTGCCCAGCCGGTCGAGCGTCAGCCGGCTCACGCCACCACCCGGCTAATCGGCACCAGCCGGTCCAGCAGCAACAGCGCCACACCCACCAGCACCACCTGTGCCACGGCCACGGCGGCGACCAGCGGATCAATGTGATACTGCAGGTATTGCAGCACGGAGATCGGCAAGGTCGTCATGCCAGGCGCGGTCAGGAACAGCGTCATCTCCAAATTCTCGAACGACACGATGAAGGCGAACAGCGCCCCCGCCACGATGCCGCCGCGCATGGCCGGCAATGTCACCCGCCACACGACGCGCCAGGGCGGGGCGCCGAGGCTGGCGGCCACTTCCTCCGCCGCCGGGTCGCGGTTGGCCAGCGCCGCCAAGCACAGCCGCACCACCCAGGGCGTAGCGATCAGCACATGCGCCGCGACCATCAGCGGGACGGAGCCGCTGAGCGGCCACTCCGTCCGCTCCTCGATCAGCACGGCGCCGACGTAGATGCCCAGGCCGATGGCAATCCCCGGCACCGTCAGCGGCGCCAGCAGCAGCGTGGACAGCGCGCCGCGCCCGCGGAAGCGGCGCCGGGCCAGGCCGATGGCCGCGGGCAAGCCCAGCACCAGGCTGATGGCGACGGCCGCCATCGCCACGAGCAGGCTGGTGCGCAACGCTCCCCCAAACTCCGGCAGGATGCGGCCGTACCAGCGGGTGGTATAGGCATGCGGCGGAAAGACGATGAGGGTCTCGTCAAAGACGCTGAGGTAGAACGTCAGAACCAGCGGCACGAACACGACGCCGATGGCAGCAACGAGCAGCAGGCGCACCAGCCAGCGCCCGGCGGCTTCGGTTGCGGCATGGCTGGGGGTCGGCATTTGCATGATGGGACGATGCGGCTTTCCGTGCTGCGCTGCAACAGGCCGCCGCCCCGACTGCACCCACCCGACGTCGTTGGCGCGACACCGGGCGCCCCTAATTTCGACTTGCAAAGTTTCGGCTATGAACTTTCGTTCAACGACGGACCGTGGGGCGTCACATGGTCGAGACCGCCGCGAATTCCTGTTGCCGTCGGGTCCCGGACCTGCACTGGATAGCATCTTTTCGGGACGCCATGCGCCCGCCGGGGAGAGACACTCAGATGCCGTTCGACGGAACTAACTTCGACGACGGACGTCCGCAGCCGGGAAGGCCGCCATCGGGCGACAATGCGGGCATCATGATCATCATCGTCGTCTCGGCGGCCCTGCTCCTGCTGCCGATCTCGCTGGGCAGCCTCGTCTCCATCGTCCTCTACCTTACGGGCAAGTAAAGTATCCCACTTCCCGGTGCGGAGTGTGGCCGCATAGGCCAGAGGCACCGCAATCGGGAGGCCGATGCCGCCGCCCCGGTCTGGCACATTCACCCACCTTCCCCTAGCCTTCCGGCATACCCCGGAGGCAAACTAATGACAGCAGGCGTAGGCGGCTCCACCTTCGAACACGAGCTGTCCCATATGGCGCCGGTTACTGACGGCGCGCAGCCCATCGCCGCCGAGGAGCTGCAAGCCCGCATCGCCAAGGCGCAGCACCTGATGCGCGAGGGGGGCATCCAGGCCCTATACCTCGATACCTCCACCAACCTGCGCTACTTCACCGGCGTCGCCCTGAACCTGACCGAGCGCCTGCACGGCGCCGTCATCCCCGCGGACGGTCCGCCCCTCCTGCTCAGCCCCGCCTTCGAGGAGCCGAAAACGCGCGAACTGATGCAGTTCGACGCCGACATCCGCACCTGGGAGGAGCACGAGGACCCTACCGCTTTGGTGATCGAGACCCTGCGCGGCATGGGCGTCAGCAGCGGCACCCTGGCAGTGGACCCGCTGACGCCGTTCCACACCGTGGACGGGCTGCGCCGGGCCGGCAATAGCTTCTCGCTGGCCAACGCCGCGGACGTCACGGCGGCCTGCCGCATGGTGAAGTCGCCCGCGGAGATCGCGCTGATGCAGGCGGCCAACAACATCACGCTCGCCGTCCACAAGGCGGCGGCACGCGCCCTGGCGCCGGGCATGACGACGACGGAAGTGCAGGGCTTCCTGGATGCCGCGCACCGGAAACTAGGCGGACAGCCGGCTTCGCGCGCCGTGCAGTTCGGCGAGGCGACGGCCTACCCGCACGGCGTGCCCTACCCGCAAACCCTGCGCGATGGCGACATGGTGCTGATCGACACCGGCTGTTTTGTGCATGGCTACCGGTCGGACATCACCCGCAGCTACGTTTTCGGCGACCCCACGCCGCGGCAGCGCGAGATCTGGGACCTGGAGCGCCGCGCCCAGCAGGCCGGCTTCGACGCGGCCCAGTTGGGTGCCGCGTGCGAGGCGGTGGACGCCGCGGCCCGCGGGACGATCCATGCCGGCGGCTTCGGCCCGGACTACGCAACGCCCGGCCTGCCGCACCGGACGGGACACGGCATCGGCATGGACGTGCACGAGGAGTCCTACATGGTCCGCGGCAACCGGACGAAGCTAGCGCCAGGCATGTGCTTCTCGGTCGAGCCGACGATCTGCATCTACGGCGAGTTCGGCATCCGGCTGGAGGACATCGTGCAGATGACCGAGGCCGGGCCGCGCTGGTTCACCCAGCCCTGCTTGTCCGTTGACGACCCCTTCGGCACCCTGGAAGGACCCTTGGAGCACCACGCATGACTGCCATCCTGTTCACCAACCTTCGCCTGCTCGACCCCCGTCACGACGGCCCAAGGGACGGGATGGAGGTACTGGTGGACGGCGGCATGATCCGCGAGGTGTCGGACCGGCCGATCTCCAGCGCCGCCGCGGAGCGCGTGGACCTGGGCGGGCGCGTGCTGATGCCTGGCCTGATTGACGCCCACGTCCACGTCGTCGCCGCCATGGCGGACCTGGGCGCGAATGCGGCGCAGCCCTCGTCGCTGGCGGCGCTGCGGGCCGGGCAGATCATGGGCGCGATGCTGATGCGCGGCTTCACCACCGTGCGCGACGTGGGCGGCGCCGACCGCGGCCTGGTGGAGGCACAGGCGGCGGGCGTCGTAGCCGGCCCGCGGCTAGTGATCTCCGGCAAGGCGCTAAGCCAGACCGGCGGGCACTGCGACAGCCGCCAGCGCGCGGACGACCGGGGCTGGTTCCAGCACCGCGTCGGCGCCATGGGCCGCCTATGCGACGGGGTGGAGGCGGTGCGCCTGGCCGCCCGGGAGGAGCTGCGGGCCGGGGCGGATTTCGTGAAGGTGATGGCCAATGGCGGCATCGCCTCGCCCACCGACCCCATCCACATGCTGCAGTTCTCCCGCGACGAGCTGCTTGCGGCGGTGGAGGAGGCGGGGAACAACGGCACCTACGTGTCCGCGCACCTGTATACCGACGTGGCGATCCGCCGGGCGGTGGA
>CAXTCI010000012.1:0-38634 GCA_964242325.1 uncultured Acetobacteraceae bacterium | reverse complement strand
CACCAGTCCGGCGAGTTCCGCCTGCGCGCGCGGCTGCTGCCGCCGATGGACGTGCTGCGGAGCGCAACCACGGTGGCGGCGAAGCTGTGCGGGCTGGGGGGCAAGGCCGGGGTGATCGAACCCGGCGCCGATGCGGATCTGCTGGCGGTGGACGGCAACCCGCTGGAGGATTGGGGGCTGTTGGAAGGCCAAGGGGCGCGGTTGCCGGTCATCATGCAGGGCGGGCGGTTCGTGAAGCGGGCGCTGGCGTAACAGAGCCGCCGGTCAAAATTGGTGCGCCGGGCGTGCTGGTTTCGTCGGCGGCCTTGCCCGTCGCGCGGTGGCCTTGCCACCGTGGGCTGTAGGGTCGCCGGTCCAGGTATTGATACGGCTGCGCCGCTATGCCCCACATCGCGGACACTCGCGTAACCAGGTGAAAGTCATGCTCGCGTGCGGGTGCGGCAAGCATGGTAAAGACCACCGGCGGCGTTTGACCCGTTGCGCGCTGTAATGCCCCGCTGACTGTCCCCAACGGCGGACCATGGGATTGCCTACTGCCGACAGACGGTCATTGAACCGGACCTCGGGCGCCGCGCCCATTCTAAACGCCGGACTTCTGTCCTCGTAGGCTGCTTACTGCTTGGAGCAACCCTGTCACAGAGCTATCTTCAGGCAGTCGCCAGCGCTCGGAGAATAGGGCCGAATTGCTGCGAGGCCGCTGTGCACCCGTCAGATTGTCGAAAACCAGCCGCATCGGCACCGGCACCCCCTCGCCGATGGCAATGGCTTCCATGTTTCCGAGGAACGGCAGCGCCGCGAATAGGACTGGAGACGCCTCCGACAGCGTCGCCTGGATGATTTCCTGGTCGCGCTCATTGGACATGCGAAAGGCGAAGACCGTACTGCACTGTGACAGGATCGTCGAAGCGAGTTCCGACGGTCTCTGGCTGACTATCCCGAGGCTGATGCCGTATTTGCGTCCCTCCTTGGCAATGCGTGACAGGGCGCGCTTTGCAGGCTCGAAACCTAGAGCAGTGTCCTGCGGCGCGTAACGGTGAGCTTCTTCGCAGATCAACAGCAATGGCTGGCTCTGCCCGACACACATCGAGAAATCGAACGCGATACGGCAGACGACGGCAACGACGACGTTGAGCACCTCGGATGGCACTCGAGACAGATCGAACACTGCTATTGGCTTACCCTGGGCCGGGACGCGAAACAGTGCGCCGAGCACGGAGGCGAAGTTGTCGCGCGTGCCAAGGCCGATATCGAACATGAAAGCGTAGTGGCTGTCCGTCTGCAGCACCGAAAGCCTGGATTTGATCCGCTGGTAGGCGGGAATGTCGGCGTTGTTGTGGAGGCTCCCCATCGCAGTGTCGATCTGGCGGATTAGCGTACCGAGGTTGTAGGGCACTGGGCTGTCAACTGTGATCCAGCCGGCATCGGCCGGCGTGGCGAACTTCACCTTCGCATCGCGCACGAGTTCACGCAGCAGCGTGATCTCGGCCACCATCTCCCGCTTCTCGACGCCGAACACGATCTCCGTCAGTTCAACGAAGTTGGCCAGCCAAAACGGCAGACGGAAGGTGTCGACGGTCAGATGTTCGGCTCGATCGCCGAATGTCCGCCCATATTCTCCATGTGGGTCGAGTATCAGCACGTGGCCGTTTGGACTCTGCTCAAGAATCCGGGTTAGGATCAATGCAAGTGCGCAAGACTTGCCAACGCCGGTGGTGCCGAGCAAGGCGAAGTGCTTGCACAGCAGGTCATCGATGCCGACGCAGGCCGGCACGCTTGCGTCGTTATGCAGTAGTCCAATCTTGATTTGATTGCGGTCGGAAATTGCATAGACGTTCTTGATGTCGTCCTGGGTGGCTAAATAAAGGATGCCGTCCAAGGCTGGAACCTGTGATACTCCACGGCGAAACCGACGCGCCTTCGGTGCCACACTGTCACTCATCTCGCCGAGTAGGCCGATTTCGGCGAGGTGCAACTCCAAGACGTCGCCTTGTGTCGACGGCATGGGCGTACTAAGACCCTCGACGATCCCGTATACCGTCGCACCTGGAGCCCTGAAGCGCACCAAGCTACCCATCCGCAAGCTCGGGCTCCCTACTGTCCTTTCATCCAGCAGCACGATCACCGTCGATCCCGTCGTGGAAACGACCCGGCCGCATCTGACCGCGGATTGATGCGACGCTTCCCGATCCGTCGTCGTCAGACCTGAGTCGGCGGTTGATCTTTCCAACGGTCGAACTTCGTTCACGAAAGTGGTTCCTCGAAAAGGGCGGCAAACGACGGGGTAGCTGTTGGCCGCCCATAGAAGTAGCCTTGACCAAATGTGCAGCCGACATCGCGGACCAGCCTGGCTTGCTCCCTCGTTTCGATCCCCTCGGCGATGACGCCCATTCGTAGTTCAAGCGCGAGTTTGGCAATCATGCTGACCATGGCAACCGCATCGGCACTCTTATGGACGTCCCTGACAAAGCTGCCATCGATCTTGATGCGATCCATCGGCAGTTGTCGCAGGTAGCTCAAAGAAGAGTAGCCAGTGCCGAAATCGTCGATGGCGAGCCTCACGCCAAGCTGGTGAATCGTTCTCAGGACCTCCGCAGCCCTACGGATGTCATGCATGATCCCGGTCTCTGTAAGTTCCAGCTCAAGCGAACGAGCGGGAAGCCCGGTCTCGGCCAGGACGTCCCGCACAAGCCGCGGCAGGTCGCCATCACGGAGCTGCGCGGCAGCGACGTTGACCGCGACGGTGCAATTCTGCAGGACCGAGTTGCTCCACATCCCCGCCTGTCGGCAACTTTCGAGCAGCAACCAGGACCCTAAGCCAACGATTGCGTCAGAGCGTTCCGCAAGAGGGATGAATTCGGACGGTGAAATGGAGCCGAGTTTCGGGTGTTGCCAGCGTGTGAGAGCCTCGAAACCGGTGACCTGCTGGCTTGTCAGATGCACTTGCGGCTGGAAGACGAGACTAAGCTGCGACGCGAATGACGGCTCCTTCATCGCCTGTTCCAGGCAGCTGCGCCGGCCGACTTCCTGGTTCAGACTGTCGTCGAACAAGTGGAAGCGGTCGCGCCCGCTCGACTTTGCCCGATACATCGCGAGATCGGCATTGCGGTGTAGGATCTCAAGCGAAGTGGTGTCGGTCGGATAAAGCGTGATGCCGATCGAGGCGCCGATATAGACCGGGCGGTCTTCAATAAGAAAGGGTTCCTTAAGCATCGCGACGAGTCGATTGCCAAGTGCACAGGCCTGGTCCACGTCCTGCACTTTGGTCTGCAAAACGGCGAATTCGTCGCCACCCAAGCGCGCCAACGTTTCGCCTAAACGGAGTGTGGTCCTCAGCCGGGCGGCAACCCCCTGCAACAGCGCGTCGCCGGCCGCGTGTCCCCGCGTGTCGTTCACGTCCTTGAAGTGGTCCAGATCGATGTACATCAGCGCGAGGCTGGGTCCATGCTCGCGCGTATTCTGCGTCGCTTGGTTGAGGATCTCGTTAAACAACGTGCGATTCGGCAACCCGGTCAGACCATCGTGACTGGCAATATAGGCTAGCCGGGACTGCGCCTCTTGCCGGTAGGCCATCTCTTCGCGCAACGTATTGTGCGCCGCTTCGATTTCGAGTTTTGCCTGCTTGACCCGTGCGGTCTCTCGCTCCGCTTCCTGCTTGGAGGCAAGCAGCGCGGCATGCGTGGCGTGTAGTTCGACCAATCGCCCGACCTGTAGGCTGTAGCGGGTCAGCCCTGTTTTTTGGCGCGATGCTCCGTTCCTCATTGCGGGATATCTGCAGGGAAGCACCGAGCGCGCTTGGACCGGAGATCGGACAAAAATCGCCGCATCGAAAGAGAGTATGTCAAACTGGCATATATCCGGACACGAGCCTCACAATTATTACATTATAGAAACTAATAGACATCGCCTCAAGTTGGCAAATAACATGAAATGTTTGACTTATAGAGGCAGCCCTACGTTTTGACCGTTAGGTCATGACTAACGAACTCGCCTCGTGGCTCGCAGGGCGAGGCAGACCAGGAGCATACGCCGGTAGCGTATTGATTTAGGACTATATTCCTTGCATCGAACCGGTCGTGTCATGAGATGGTGTGGGCTGGCAGAGGACACGCAATCCCCTGCAACGATTGCCAAAGACCGTTACGGCGGCCGCTTATGCGTGTTGGGAGGCCGGTTCGTTAATTCCGACCGTCGAGATGGACTGTATGACCGTCCTGTAAGCGCCGGACAGCCCGCGTTGCCAAGTTCCTGCACATGCGGACTAGTCAAAACGTTCAAGCTTGAATAGGTCGCTAGGGGGAGGGTCGTGCTCGTTTTCGAACGGCTGTTCTGCAACTGGATGTGGCTGGCCTAAATCGGCCTCCTGGTTGGCAGTTGAAGCGCTCGCTCGAATGAACGGCTCACCATGCCGGGCAGCAGCTCGTGCACCAGTCTATGACCTGTGAGTCGCTGTCCGGCCTTGGTTTCTGTATCGTCTGACCAGATGGCAGTTTGCTCCAGGGACTGCCAGTGAATGCCGCGTCACTGCCCCATCCGACCCCTCGCAGCCCTGGACGCAATGCTACAACACCGTTTGCGATGCCAAGTCCATCGGCGCCCGCGTCAGCACCTCCGGCACGTCGCCGACCACCACCGTATCGTCGTTGCGAAAGCCGCCCAGGCCGAAGACGTACAGCCCCGGCTCCGCCGAATACACCTCGTTGGCCAGCAGCGGCCGGGTGTTGAAGGCCATGTCCTCCGGGAACTCGTGCCCCAGCAGGCCCATGCCATGCCCGGTGCGGTGCAGGACGTGCTCGCCGTATCCCGCCCGCTCGATGACGGCCTGCGCCGCGGCGTCGATGCCGCACACCGGGGCACCCGTTACCGCCGCCTCAGCCGCCGCGGCGCTGGCGTCCACGGCAGCCTGGAACAGGCTGGCCTGCCGTGGCGTCGGCTTGCCGCAGAACCAGGTGCGCTCGTTCTCGACCACCAGGCCGTTCACGCGGGGGATGACGATGTTGACCAGGCCGTGCCCGCGCTCGATCACCGCGCCGGCCTGCCGCCCATCGCCATGCGGAGCGGCAGAAGCCGGGCCGGACAGGGTCCAGCAGCGCATGATCTCCAGGTGCTCGCCGGGGAAGCGCCGGCCGCCCTCCTCCGCCATCAGGGTCGCCATCGCCATGTCCATTTCCTGCACCATGCGGCCGGGGCGGATGGCCTCGCGGTAACGGTCCTGCACCCAGTCGGACAGGGCGGCGACCTGCCGCATCAGCGCGACCTCGTCCGCGTGCTTCACCCAGCGCAGCGAGCGCATCCCGTCCACCGCGCCCTCCAGCCGGACGCGCGGCAGCAGGGCGGCGGCACGGGACAGCAGGGCGCTGCCTTCGGTCCCGATCCGCGCCGCCCCCAACCCGGCCCGGCGCAACAGCCCCGCCACCAGGTCCGGCCACTGCGACGCCACAGGCAACCGGTTCGCGGTGCGGGGATGCTCGGCATAGAAGTGCGCGTCCGAAACCCACAGCCGCCCGTCCTCCGTGGCGTAGCGCCAATGGTTGGTGGACAGCTCGTTCAGCACCGCGAAAGGCGCGCCGTCCCACGGCACCACGCAAAGGATCGGCCGCTCCCACGGCAGCACGTCGGTGGAGAAGTTGGTGGCGAACTGGAAGAAGTCCGCACCGGTGAAGGCCAGCGCGTCCAGCCCATCGCGGTCCATCAACTCCCGCATCAGCCGCAGGCGATGGTCGCGGACCGCCGCGCCAAGAAATGCCATCCGTGCGCCCCTATGCCCGGGAAATCAGCATGAGCGCCGGCAAGGCCAGGTGCGCCAGCAACGCCACATGCGGCAAGTCCGCCTCGGTGTAGTGCCCGGCCTCGTGCAGCAGGTTCAGCGTCCCCAGCGTTTCGCCGCGCCAGCGTACCGGCATGTTGAGGCAGCTCTCGCAGCCCAGCGACAGGATCAACTCCCAATCGTAGAACGCCCAGCGGACCGCTTCGGCATCCCCGCCGATCCAGGGCTGGCCGCCGTGGACCACCTGCTGCATCCACCCGCTGTCGGTCACCGGCTTGCGCCCGCCGACCGGATACTCGGTGGGACGGTTGCTGTAGAACCGTTCGGACTGCCGGGCCGCGGGGTGGTGGACCAGGATGGTGAACAGCTTGTGGCCCGGCCGCTTCGCCAGCGCCGCATCCAACGCGCGGAAGGTTGCGCCGGGCTGGTCCCTGTCGGCGTGGGCGGCGATCAAGGACTCGGTTGCACTCGGGGTCATGGCTGTCCTCCATAGCGCCGGTTCAACTCCGGCAGCACTCCATTCGGGCGCAGGTGCAGCACCAAGATCAGCGCCACGCCGATCGCCCCGGCCCGCAGCGCCGCCGCCTGCACCGGCGAGACACCAGGGACCAGGTCGGCGCCGAAGCGCGTCCCCTCCTGCAGCGCCACCACCAGCACGGCGCCCAGCACCGCCCCGGCCATCCGCCCCGTGCCGCCCGCCGTCAGCGCCAGCACGACGTAGATCGTGACCAGCGGCGTGAACGCATCCGGCGCGACGTAGGCATTGAAATGGGCATACAGCCCGCCAGCCAGCCCAAGCACGCCCGCACCCACCGCGAACGCCTGCACCTTGAACAGCAGCGTCCGCTTGCCGGCGACGGCGGCCACGACCTCGTCCTCGCGGATCGCGCGCAGCACCCGGCCGAACGGCGCCCGGGACAGCCGGGCCAGCAGGCCGCCCACCACCGCGACCGCCGCCCACACCAGCCCGGCATACAGCAGGTTGTAATTCAGCGCCGACAGCTCCGCCCGCCCCGGCCCAGGCACGCCGCTGATCCCGTCGGTGCCGCCGGTCAGCCAGATCTCGTTCGACGCCAGGAGGCGCACGACCTCGGCAAAGCCCAGGGTCACGATGGCCAGGTAGTCGCCGCGCAGCCGGGCCGTGACCAGCGCGACAAGAATGCCGACCGCCGCCGCCGCCAGGGTCGCCGCGGCCCAGCCCAGCGGCACCGGCCAGCCCAGCCGCACCGTCAGCAGCGCCGACGCATAGGCCCCGACCGCGAAGAACCCGGCCAGCCCCAGGTTCACCATCCCCGCCAGGCCCCAGATCACGTTCAGCCCCAGCGCCATCAGCGCATACAGCCCGGCGAACACCGCCATTGCGAGCAGGTAATTTTCCATCAGAACGCCCGCTCCCCCAGCAAGCCGCGCGGCCGGAACGACAGGACCAGCAGGATCGCGGCAAACCCGATGGCCGTGCGGTAAGACGGCGGCAGCGCCAGCAGCGACATCTCCTCGCCCACGCCGACCACCAGCGCGCCCAGCACCGCGCCGGGCACGCTGCCCAGGCCGCCTACCACCGCCGCGGCGAACACGGACAGCATGACCCGGTAACCCGTCAGGGGATCAATGCTGGTGTCCAGCCCGATCAGCATGCCGCCGAACCCCGCCAACCCCATGCCCAGCCCAGTCGCCAGCATCGCCACCCGCCCGGCGTCCATGCCCTTGAGCGACGCAAGCTGCGGATTGTCGGCCACCGCGCGCATCATGCGGCCGGTGCGGGTGAAGCCGAGAAACAGGAACACCGCCGCCATCGCCACCGCGGCCAGCCCGGCGTTCTCCAATTGCTGCGGCCCGACGCGCAGGTCCGCCACGCGCCAGTCGCGATACACCGGCAGG
The DNA here is from genome assembly GCA_964242325.1 of uncultured Acetobacteraceae bacterium. Taxonomy (GTDB): domain Bacteria; phylum Pseudomonadota; class Alphaproteobacteria; order Acetobacterales; family Acetobacteraceae; genus DASWOJ01. The sequence continues at coordinate 30,992 of CAXTCI010000012.1, read as the reverse complement.
TCATACCCACGCGGATCGTTGCCCCATACGAAACGCACGGCGTTCTCGATCACGATGTTCAGCGCGACGGAGGCAATGGCCGCCGCCAGCGCGCCCCCGCTCACGCCGCCCCGGCTGGGCCGCAGTGTCCGCAGCGCTAGGAGGTCCGACACCAGTCCGATTGCGGCGCCGGCCGCGAATGCCGCCGCCAGCGCCGCCGGGGCGGGCCAGCCCAGCCAGGTGTTCGCCAGCCACCCGGCATAGGCGCCCACCGTCGCCATTCCGCCAACCGCGAAGTTCGGGAACCGCAGCACGGCGTAGATCGTGGTGAATCCAATGGCGGGCACCGCCAGCACGGCCCCGGCCATCAGGCCGTTGACAACAAGTTGCAGCGCGTCGCCAGGCAGGCCCTCCAACGCCTATGACACCGAGAGCAGGGTGATCTTGCCGGCGCGCACCTGCTCGAACCGGAACTTGCAGGTCTCGATGTCGCCGCGCTCGGTGAAGTCGCAGGGGCCGGAGGCGCCCTCGTAGTTGATCTCCTGCCCCGCCGCGAGCGCCTTCAGGCCCTCCACGGCGCTAGCGACCTTGGCGCCGGCGCCCTGGCTGATCTTCCGCACCGCGTCGTGGATCGCGGCGCCCGAAACGTCCCCAGCCTTAGCCACCGCCAGCGCCACCAGGGACACGTGGTCGTATATCTGGCAGGAGTAGGTGTCGGGATTATCGGTCCCCAGCGCCTGCTTCACCGCGGCATAGGCCGGGCTGTCCGGGTCCGGCGATGGGGAGAAGGAGATCAGCCCTTCCGTCACCTCGGCCGGCAGGCTTTCCAGCATCTTGGCGTTGGCGGCATAACCAAAAGTGAACTTCTTGCCCTCGTAGCCCGCACGATACAGCTCCCGCATGATGACGGTCACGTCCGGGGTGTAGCCGTTCAAGAACAGCGCATCGGGCTTGGCACGCAGGGCCTGGTCCACCTCCGAGCGGAACGAGGTCTTGCTGGCGTCATAGATCACGTTGCCGACGCCCGCCGCGCCATGCTCCCTAAGGACGGCGTCAATGCGGTTGTAGCTGTCCACGGCAAACGGAGTCTGCGCCGACAGGGCGAACACCCGCTTGGCCCCGCCATCGGCCAGGTAGGTGGCGGCGCGCATGGATTGCAGCTCGGTATTGGGCTGGGTGCGTATGATGTAGCCGTTGTGCGGCAGTTTGGTGATGCTGTCCGCACCGGACACGGTGAACAGCATGGTCCGGCTTTCCCAGCACAGCGGCGCCACCGCGGTGGTAACGGCGCTGGCCCAGGTGCCCAGGATGGCCGAGACCTTGCCCACGTCAATCAGCTTGCGCGCGGCGCGCACTCCGGAATCGGGGTTGGTCTCGTCGTCCTCCGATTGCAGCTCGATGCGGCGTCCGTTCACGCCGCCGGCGGCGTTCACCGCATCCACGACGGCACGGGCGGCCTTGACCATCGCTGGGCCGTAGCTGCCGCCGGCGCCGGTCAGCGGCGTCAGGGTTCCCAGTCGGATCGGGTCATTCGCCTGAGCCAGCGAGGTCCGGGCCAGGAAGGGGGCCGCTAGGGCGCCTAGCAGGGCGGCACGCCGGGTCGGGCGGAACATGGGGACCTCCTTGTGTGTGGGGCTTGGATGTGTGGGAGCGACGATAAACGCGCCTAGCCCCCCAGGAACAGCCGGCGTACCTCGGGGTCCCCCGCCAGCGCCGCCGCCGGGCCGGTGCGGGCGACGCGGCCGTCCACCAGCACGACGCCGGTGTCGGCGATGGCCAGGGCCTCGTGCGCGTTCTGCTCCACCATCGCCACGGAGGTGCCTTGGCGGTGGATGTCGCCGATGGTTTGAAACAGCGCCTCCGCCGCCAAGGGAGACAGCCCGGCCGATGGCTCGTCCAGCAGCAGCAGGCGCGGCTCGACCATCAGGGCCATCGCCATCGCCAGCACCTGACGCTGCCCACCGGACAGGGTGCGGGCGGCCTGGCGGCGCTTCTGCGCCAGCATGGGGAAGCGGACCAGCAGACCCTCGATCCCTCGGGACACCGCGGCGCGGGGGAGGATGAAGCCGCCCATCTCCAGGTTCTCCCGCACCGAGAGCGTCGGGAAGATGTTGGCCTCCTGCGGCACGAAGGCGATGCCGCGCCGCGCCCGGTCGCGCGCCGGCAGCGCCTCAATCCCCTGCCCGTCCAGCCGGATGCTGCCCGATTTCAGCCGCAGCAGCCCGGCGACCGCCTTCAGCAGCGTGGACTTGCCGGCGCCGTTCGGGCCGATGATGGCGACGAGTTCGCCCGGCGCCACGGACAGGCTGGCGCCCTTAAGGATCTCGTCCGCGGCGCCGTAGCCGCACACCACCCCGTCCGCCCGCAGCACCATCAGGCGGCGGCCTTGCGGACGCCCATGTAAGCTTCCTGCACCCGGGGGTCGGCGGCGATACTGGAAAAACTGCCCTCGGTCAGGCGGCGGCCCTCGGCCATGACGATGACGGGATCGCACAGGCGGGCGATCAGGTCCATGTGGTGCTCGATCACCAGGAAGGTCATGCCCTCGTCGCGCAGGGTGCGGAGCTGGTCGGCGATCTCCTCCGCAAGGCTCGGGTTCACCCCGGCGATCGGCTCGTCCAGCAGGATCAGGCGCGGGCGGGCCATCAGGGCGCGGCCGATCTCCAGCAGCTTCTTCTGCCCGCCGGACAGGGCGCCGGCCGGAGTGTCGGCGACGCGCGCCAAGCCGAGGCGGCGGGCCACCGCGAACGCCTCCTTCATCGCCGCCCGGGCTTCCCGGCGTCCGCCGCCGAACAAGGCGGGCAGCAGGCGCTCGCCGGGCAGGCCGGGGGCATACAGCAGCAGGTTCTCGATCACCGACAGGCGCGGGATGCCGCGGGCGATCTGGAAGGTGCGGGTCAGCCCGGCGCGTGTTACCCGGTCGGCGCGCCAGCCGGTGATGTCCACCCCGTCCAGCAGCACCCGCCCGCCGTCGGGCGGCACGACGCCGGACACGCAGCCGAACAGCGTGGTCTTGCCGGCGCCGTTGGGGCCGATCAGCGCGGTGATGGTGCCGGGCTGCACGTCCAGATCCACGCCGGACAGGGCCTGCACGCCGTAGAATGACCGGGTGAGGCCTCGGACCTCCAGCAACGCCATCCCAGCTTCTCCTGCATGCGGCGGGGCATTCTGGTGGTGGTGCGGGCTGCATGGCAAGGTGGACGCTCTTGCCGCCAAAACCGACGCACGGCGTGACGGCCGGCATGGCCTAGCTCCCTCTCCCTCCGGGAGAGGGTTGGGGTGAGGGGGTGGGCAAGCGCGGTCCTTGCCCAATGCGGACTGCGGCCTGTCGGCGCCGGCGTACTCCGCTCCGCAGCCAAGATCCCCTCACCCCGGCCCTCTCTCGGAGGGAGAGGGGAAACAGAAGCGACCTTCGTACAGTCGGTTTTGGCACGGGCTATGCAAGGCGATCCTTCGGGACCGCTTGGCCCCGCACCGTCGGAGGAGGTCCGCCATGCTGCCACGCCGCGCCCTGCTTGCCGCACCCCTGGCCGCCGCCATCCGCCCCGCGCGTGCGGCGGTCCCGCCGGAGGTGCTGGTCATGGCCAAGCAGATTGACGACCTGACCAGCCTGGACCCGCATGAAAGCTTCGAGGCATCCGGCGGGGAGATCGTCAACAACATCTACCAGCACCTGCTGGCCGTGGACCCGCAGGACCCGAGCCGCCTGCAAGGCGAACTGGCGGAAAGCTGGCGGGTCAGCGAGGACGGGCTGACCCACAGCTTCGTGCTGCGCGAAGGGGCAAAGTTCACCACCGGGCGCCCGGTCACGGCGGCGGACGCGGCGTTCTCGTTCCAGCGTGCGATCAAGATGAACAAGTCGCCGGCCTTCATCCTGGGGCAGTTCGGCTTCACGCCTGGCAACGTGGAGGAGCGCATCCAGGCCGATGGCCGCACGCTGCTGCTCCGCACCGCGGAGCGCCAGGCGCCGAGCTTCGTGCAGTACTGCCTGACCGCCAACGTGGCGAGCATCGTGGACCGCGAGGCCGTGCTGTCCCATGCCGCCGACGGCGACATGGGCAACGCCTGGCTGCGACAGAACAGCGCCGGCTCCGGCCCCTGGGTGCTGAAGGGCTGGCGCGCAAACGAGTCGGTCGTGCTAGATCGCACGCCGCGGGTGGCCGGCGCCGTCAACCGGGTGGTGACCCGGCACGTCGCCGATCCCACGGCGCAACTGCTCATGCTGCAGCAGGGCGACGCCGACATCGTGCGCAACCTGTCCTCCGACCAGTTGCAGGCGTTGGGCGAAACGTCCGGCCTGCCGTTCGTCAGGGCGGACCGTGCCATCATGATCTACCTGGCGCTGAACCAGAGCCACCCGGCGCTGGCGCATCCCGCCGTGCACCAGGCCATCAAGTGGGCGGTGGACTACGCCGGCATCCAGCGCAACCTGGTGCCGCAGACCTGGCGCGTCCACCAGGCGTTCCTGCCTGCAGGGATGCCCGGCGCCCTGACCGACCTGCCGTTCCAGCAGGACGTGGCGCGGGGCAAGGCCCTGCTCGCCGAGGCCGGGCTGCCGGACGGGTTCGACCTTGCGCTAGATCATCCCGCCATCCCGCCCTATGCCGAGATCGCGCAGGCGCTGCAGGCGAACCTGGGGGCGGTGGGCATACGGGTGACTCTGCTGGCCGGGGACCAACGGCAGATCATCACCAAGACCCGGGCGCGGCAGCATCAGGCGGCGCTGTTGTATTGGGGATCGGACTACTTCGACCCGAACTCGAACGCTCAGGCGTTCTGCGTCAATCCGGACAACGCGGACGACGCCAAGCTGCGGACCGTTGCGTGGCGGAACAACTGGCGGGATGCGGCGCTCAGCGCTGCGGCGGCGGCCAATGCGCGGGAGGGCGACACCGCAAAGCGCCTGGATGAATACCGCCGCCTGCAACGCGACGCGCAGCAGTCCGACCCCTTCGTGATCCTGCTGCAGCAGGTCGAGGTGGCCGTGACCCGGCCGGGCGTCACCGGCTTCCACCTGGCGGGCTTGGCGGGGCGCACCGATTACGCCGCGGTGACCAAGGGCGCGTGAGGCATGCCGTCCCGAAGGACCGGCCATGCCGGTTGCCGGTATGCAGGCGAGGTGCGAGCCTGGCAGCATGGACCGGTGCAGCCACTCCCCGCCCAGGGGAGACAGGGGGAGGAACTGGATGGACGTTATCCCGCAAGGCGTTGAGGCCAAGCTCGCGCCCGACTGGCCGCTGGACGTTTTCAACACCCTGCGGCGGGCTGGCGTGACCCAGGCGGCCTATGTGCCGGACGCCGGGCACTCGCGGCTGATCCAGCTCATGCACGGGGACGCGGCGGTGCGGACCGTCGTGCTGACGACGGAGGAGGAAGGCGTCGCTCTCGCGGCCGGCGCTTGGCTCGGCGGGGCGCGGGCGGTGCTGCTGATGCAGTCGAGCGGCGTCGGCAATTGCGTCAACATGCTGTCGCTGATGACGGCGTGCCGGTTTCCCTTCCTGACCCTGGTGACGATGCGCGGCGAGTGGGCGGAGTTCAACCCGTGGCAGGTCCCGATGGGCCAGGCCGCCCCGGCGGTGCTGCAGGCGATGGGCGTGACCGTCCTGCGCCTGGAGCGTCCCGACGATGCGGCGGAGGTCGTGTCCGCCGCGGCGGCGCTGGCCTATGAGGCGGATCAGCAGGTGGCCGTACTGGTGTCGCAGCGCATGCTGGGCCGCAAGCAATGGCTGGAGAGCAAGTAGTGGCAACCTCGTTCGGAACGCTGGACCGCCGGGCGGCAGTCAGGACCTTGCTGGCGGGCGGCACGGACTGGCTGGTCGTCACCGGGCTGGGGTCGCCGGCCTATGACGTGTTCGACGCTGGCGACCACGACGGCAATTTCTACCTATGGGGCGCCATGGGCGGCGCGGCGATGACCGGGCTGGGGCTGGCATTGGCGCAGCCGGAGCGGCCGGTGGTGGTGGTGACCGGCGACGGCGAGCAGTTGATGGGCGCAGGCGCCCTGATGACCATCGCCGTCGCCAAGCCCAGCAACCTGTCGGTCGTCGTGCTGGACAACGGCTACTATGGCGAGACTGGGATGCAGGTCAGCCACTCCGGCCTGGGCGTGCGGCTGGACCGGGTCGCGGCGGGCTGCGGCATCCCCGATGTGCGGGAGGTCACCGACGAGGCCGGGCTGCTCGCCTGCCCGCCGTGGCTGGGCCAGGTGTCCGGCGGCCCGCGGCTGGCGGTGGTGCGGATCGGGGCCGGGCACGTGGAGCGGGCGCTGCCGCCGCGCGATGGCGTGTTCCTGAAGACCAGGTTCCGGCGGCATCTCGGCCTGCCGGTGTCCTAGCCGGTGGGGTGCAACGCCGACGACCCACGCTCACTGCGGCGGCGGGAGGATGAGCGATTCCTGCGCGGCGCCGGGCGGTATGTGGACGACCTGCCGGCGGCCGGGCACCTGCACGCGCTATTCCTGCGCTCGCCCCATGCCCATGCCGATATCCTGGAGGTCCAGACGGCGGAGGCCGCGGGGATGCCGGGGGTGCGCGGCGTGTTCACCGCGGCCGACCTGCTGGCCGACGGCATCCGCCCGATCCCCTGCGCGATGGCGCTGCCGGCGGAGGCCGGGCTAGTGGTGCCGCCGCGCCATGCCCTGGCGTTCGGCCGGGTCCGCCACGTCGGTGAAACCGTGGCGCTAGTGGTCGCGGACAGCGCCGCCGCCGCGCGGGATGCACTGGAACTGGTGGGCGTGGAGTATGGCGACCTCCCCGCGGTGACGGCGCTGGGCGAGGCGCTGGCCGAGGGTGCGCCGCAGCTCTGGCCGGAGGCGCCGGGCAACCTGGCCTTCCATTACGAGCGCGGCGACCGGGCCGCGGTCATGGCGGCGTTCGATCAAGCGGCCCATGCCGTCAGCTTGGACCTGGTGAACAACCGGGTCGTCGCCGCATCCCTGGAAACCCGTACGGCGCTGGCCGAACCTGACCCGGTCACTGGACGGATGCGCCTGACCCTGAGCGGCCAGGACGTGCACGGCATCCGGCGGGACCTGGCGCACTGCTTCGGGGTGACGCCGGAGGAAATCCACGTGCTCTGCCCCGACGTCGGCGGCGGCTTCGGCATGAAGAACGTCGTGCATCCCGAGCACGTCGCGCTGTTGTGGGCGGCGCGGCGCCTGCGCCAGCCGGTGCGCTGGATCGCCGAGCGGACCGAGGACTTCCTGTCCGGCGCGCACGGGCGCGACAACCTGACGCGGGCGCGGCTGGCGCTGGACGCTGGCGGGCGTTTCCTGGCGCTGCACGTCGAGACGACGGGCAACCTGGGCGCCTACGTGTCCGCCCTGGGACCCGGCGCGCACACGGCGTCGCCAGCGACGGCAATGGGCGGGCTGTATGCGGTGCCTGCCGTGTACATGGACGTGCGCGGCGCCTTCACCAACACCGTCCCGCTGGACGCCTACCGCGGCGCCGGCAAGCCGGAGGCCAACTATATCATCGAGCGCCTGGCGGACCTTGCTGCCCACAAGATGGGCCGGGACCGCGTGGCGTTGCGTGAGGCCAACCTGATCCGTGCCTTCCCCCACACCAGCGCGCTGGGCATCACGATGGACACCGGAACGTTTGGTGACAACCTGGCTGCGGTGATGCTGGCCGCAGACGGCGCCGGCTTCCCCTCGCGCCGTGCCGAGGCTGCCCGGCGCGGGCGATGGCTGGGCCAGGGGATCGCCTGCTTCCTGGAAACCTCCCGCGGCAGGCCCGGGGAGGATGGCGGTGTCCGGTTCCTGGGAGATGGTACGGTGGAGCTGCTGTCGGGCACCCAATCCAACGGCCAGGGGCACGAGACCAGCTTTGCCCAGTTCGCCGCGGCCCGGCTGGGCCTGCCGGTGGAGGCATTCCGGCTGGTGCAGGGGGACAGCCGCCGGGTCGGGTTCGGCGGCGGCCATGGCGGCGCGCGCTCACTGCCGATGGCCGGCACCGCGCTGGTGATGGCGTTGGATGCCGCACTGGCCAAGGCCCATGCGGAGGCCGCGCACCTGCTGCAATCCGGCCCGACGTCGGTCAGCTTTGCGGATGGAGCGTTCCATACGGCTGACGGCGCCAGCGTTGGGCTGCTGGAACTGCTGCGCACCCTGCCCGCCGGCACGCTGGACGCGGACGCCCACAACCCCAACGACGCCTTCGTGTTCCCGAACGGCGCACACGTGGCGGAGGTGGAGGTTGATCCGGAGACCGGCGCGGTGTCGCTGCTGCGCTACGTCGCGGTGGACGACTACGGCGTGCTGGTCAATCCGCTGCTGACGGAGGGCCAGGTCCAAGGTGGGTTGGCACAGGGGATCGGACAGGCGTTGATGGAGGGCGTGCACTACGACCCCGACGGCGGCCAGTTGCTCACCGCCTCGTTCCAGGACTACTGCCTGCCGAGGGCGGCCGACCTGCCGGCGCTAGAGGTGCGGTTCAACGAGCACCCGACCGCGCGCAACCCGCTGGGCGCCAAGGGATCGGGCCAGGCCGGCGCCATCGGCGCGCCGCAGACGGTCATGTCGGCCATCGCCGATGCGATCGGCATCCCGCACCTGGACATGCCGGCGACGCCAGAACGGGTATGGCGGGCGTGCCAGGCACGGACCGGTCGAGAAGGGCCGCCTGCTCCCTCTCCCTCTGGGAAAGGGTCGGGGTGAGGGGGTCTTTGCCGCCGACGCAAAAAGCGCCGCTGCCGAAGCGCCTCGGCCCCACTTTGAGCGAGGACGGTGCTTGCCCACCCCCTCACCCCAACCCTCTCCCGGAGGGAGAGGGAGTAGCAGGCACAGTCCTCCATGAGTGGCAACTACTCTGCCGCATGCGGACCGACGCCGAACCTGAACCAAGGACTTCATGATGCAGCCATCCTACGACGTGGTGATCATCGGCGGCGGCGTGATCGGCAGCTCCGTCGCCTATCATCTGTCCGCCGACCCCGCATGCACCGGCCGCATCGCGGTCATCGAGCGCGATCCCACCTACGCCATGTCCTCCTCCTCGCTGTCCACCAGCGCCATCCGGCAGCAGTTCGCCACGCCTGCGAACATACGCATGTCGGAGTACAGCATCGGCTTCCTCCGCCAGGTGCGCGAGATGCTGGGCGTCGAGGGCTACGACGCCGACATCGGCCTGCGCGAACCCGGCTACCTCATCCTCGGCGGACCCTCGGACATCCCGGCCTTCCAAGCCCGGAACGCGACCCAGCGGGCCTGCGGCACGAAAACCGAGCTGATGACCCCGGAGGAGGCGCACCGCCGCCATCCCTGGCTGCGGACGGACGACCTCGGCATCGTCTCATATGGGCCGGAGAAGGAGGGCTGGTTCGACGGTCCGGCGCTGCTACAGGCTTTCAAGCGCAAGGCACGGTCGCAGGGGGTAGACTACATCGCCGGCACCGTAACGGGGCTGGAGATGGCGGGCGCCGGCCGGATCGGCGCCGTGCTACTGGCGGATGGCAGCCGCCTTGCCGCCGGAACCGTGGTCAACGCCGCAGGCTCCTGGAGCGGGCAGGTCGGGCGCATGGCCGGACTGGACGTGCCGGTGGTGCCGCTGAAACGCTGCGTGTTCGTGTTCGACAGCCCGGAGAAGCTGCCGGACGGTCCCTTCATCTTCGACACGTCCGGCTTCATCTTCCGGCCGGAGGGCCACCTTTATATCTGCGGCACCACGCCGAAGATGGAGAACGCGCACGACGACTTCGGCATGGAGGTGGACCATGCTCTGTTCGACGAGGTGATCTGGCCGGCGCTCGCGCATCGCATTCCGGGCTTCGAGCAGTTGCGGCTGCTGCGCTCCTGGGCCGGGCTGTATGAGCACAACCTGTTCGACCACAGCGCCATCATCGGGCGGCATCCGGACGTCCCCAACATGGTGCTGGCCTGCGGCTTCAGCGGCCACGGCATGATGCACTCGCCAGCCGCCGGCGCCGGGACGAGCGAGTTGATCCTTTATGGGGAGTCGCGGTCGGTGGACATCAGGCCCTTCGCCTTCGAGCGCATCGCCGCCAACCAGCCGATCGCCGAGCACGTTTACTGAGGGCTGGCGTCACTCGTTCCGGTAGGTGGTCCGCAGGGTGCCGACGCCGTCGATCGTCACCTCGACCATGTTGCTCGGCTCCCGCATGACGCCGACGCCTAGAGAAGTGCCGCAGCAGATGACGTCGCCGGGCACCAGCGTCATGTCGCGCGACAGCAGGCTGACTAGCGTGGCAGGCGGGAACACCATGTCCGACACCGGGTAATTCTGCCGTTCCGCCCCGTTCAGCACGGTTCGGATGGTCAGCGCCGCCGGGTCAAGCCCGGTGGCGATCACCGGGCCGCATGGGCTGAAGCCGTCGAAGCTCTTGGCGCGAGTCCACTGCGGGAAGCTCGGATCGCGTTGCAGGATGTCTATGGCGGTGATGTCGTTCACGCAGGTGAAGCCGAAGATGGCGTCACGGGCCTCGGTCTCCGACGCATTCCGGCAGGTCTTGCCGATGACGACGCCCAGCTCGCCCTCGAACACCACCTTTCCATTGTATCCCGCGGGTCGGTGCACCGTGGCGTCCGGGTCGGCGTAGGACGAGGCGGCCTTGATGAAGAACAGCGGCTCCGGCGGCTGCGATAGGCCCTGCTTCACCGCCATCGCATGGAAGTTGTTCCACAGCGCGACCATCTTGGACGGCACGGTCGGGGCCAGCAACCGGACCTGATCCAGGGCCACCGTCTCGCTGGTCGGCGCGGGGGCGTCGAACATGCTGCCCCCGTGCACCGCGACCATCCCGTCCGCCAGGGTGCCGAATCCGGTGGCGCCGCCCCGCTCGAACCGCAGCCAGTGCGCCACCCTAGATCAGCCCGGCGACGCGGGCCCGCTGCGTCACCAAGGCCAGCACCACGTCGAGGGTCGGCGTCGGCAGGCCGGTCAACTGCCCCAGCTCCTGCACCACGCCGACCAGGGCGCCGATCTCCATGGCCCGCCCGCGCTCCAGGTCCTGCAGCATGGAAGTCTTGTGGGCGCCGACAGCACCGGCGCCGTTGATCCGCCGCTCCACGTCCACGCGGAAGCGTATCCCCAGCTTCTCGGCGATGGCCTGGCCCTCCAGCATCATGGCCTTGGCGACGGCGCGGGTGCCGGGGTCCTCGGTGATCACGTCCAGCGTCGCGTGGGTCAGGGCGCTGATGGGGTTAAAGCACAGGTTGCCCCACAGCTTCAGCCAGATCTCGTCGCGGATGCGGTCCAGCACCGGTGCGCGCAGGCCGGCTTGCTCCATCGCTTCGCTGAGCGCCTGCACCCGTTCGGTCTTCTCGCCGCTGGGCTCGCCGAGCGGGAACTTGTCGCCGTAGATGTGCTGGATGACGCCGGGCTCCACCATCTCCGTCGCGGGATACACGACGCAGCCGATGGCGCGCTCCGGCCGCAGGCCGCTCCACTGCTTGCCGCCGGGGTCCACCGATTCCAGCCGCGTGCCGGCCAGCTCGCCGCCGTGCTGGTGGAAGTACCAGTAGGGGACGCCGTTGACCGCGGTGACGACGCTGGTCCGGTTGCTGATAAGCGGCTGCATCGCGTCCACGACGCCGGGGATCGAGTGCGCCTTGAGTGCGACGAAGATGTAGTCCTGCGGGCCGAGTTCCGCCGGGTCATCGGTGGCATTCACCTTAACGACCTTCTCCTCGCCGCCGATGCGGAGCTTCAGGCCGTTCTCGCGCATCGCCTTGAGGTGGGGGCCGCGCGCGACCAGGCTCACGTCCGCTCCGGCGCTGGCGAGCTGGGCGCCGACGTAGCCGCCGATGGCTCCGGCGCCATAGATGCAAATCTTCATTGGATGGTTTCCTGGGGCATCTTGGGTGCGCTTAATGTCACTTCCGTTGGCCGGCCAATCGTTGAAGCCGCCCTTCCCGGGGCATATGCCACGGCGCCGACCCAGTGCGAAGCCCTGCGCCGGGCCAGCGCCGTGCGCCCGAGGGATGGCATCGCGCGGGCCTGGCGCACCACCGTGCCGCCAGGCCGCGAGGCGCCGCTGCGGACGCCTATTCGGCCGCCGCCTTCATCACCGTCCCGACCGCCCCTGACGCCTCGATCTCGGCGATACGGCGGGCGTCCAGCTTGAGCACGTCGCGCAGGATCTCGCCGGTGTGCTCGCCCAGGAGCGGCGAGCGCACCACCTCCGTCGAGCTGTCGGACATCTTGATCGGGTTGCCAACGGTCAGGTAGTTGCCCCGTGTCGGGTGCTCTACGTCCACGATGGTGCCGGTCGCGCGCAGCGACTGGTCCTCGGCGATCTCCTTCATCGACAGGATGGGACCGCAGGGGATGTCGTGCTCGTTCAGTATCTCCATCGCCTCGAACTTGGTCTTGGTCTTGGTCCACTGCTCGATGGCGGCGAACACCTCGACCAGGCGCGGCAGCCGGGCGGCGGGCTTGGCGTAGTCGGGGTCGGTGATCCACTCCACCTTGCCGATCACCTGGCAGATCTTCGCCCATACCGGGGCTTGGGCGATGAAGTACAGATACGCGTTCGGGTCGGTCTCCCAGCCCTTGCATTTCACGATGGAGCCGGGCTGGCCGCCGCCGGACGCGTTGGCCGCGCGCGGCACGCTGTCGCCGAACTGGCCGTAGGGGTATTGCGGGTATTCCTTCAACGGCCCGTGCGCCAGGCGCTGCTGGTCGCGCAGCTTGACCCGGCACAGGTTCAGAACGCCATCCTGCATCGCCGCCAGCACCTTCTGCCCGCGCCCGCTGGTGTTGCGCTGATACAGGGCCGAGACGATGCCGAGCGCCAGATGCAGCCCGGTGCCGCTGTCGCCGATCTGCGCGCCGGTCACCAGCGGCGGGCCGTCGTCGAAGCCGGTGGTGGACGCGGCGCCGCCGGCGCACTGCGCGACGTTCTCATATACCTTGCAGTCCTCGTAAGGGCCGGGGCCGAAGCCCTTGACCGAGGCCAGGATCATGCGCGGGTTGAGCTCCTGGATGCGCTCCCAGGTGAAGCCCATGCGGTCCAGGGCGCCGGGTGCGAAGTTCTCGACGAGGACGTCGCACTCGCGGATCAGGCCCTCGATGACCGACTTGCCTTCCTTGGCTTTGCTGTCGATGGTGATGGAGCGCTTGTTGTGGTTCAGCATGGTAAAGTACAGGCTGTCCACGTCGGGGATGTCGCGCAACTGGCCGCGGGTGATGTCGCCCTCGCCGGGCCGTTCAACCTTGATGACGTCGGCGCCGAGCCAGGCGAGCAACTGGGTGCAGGTCGGGCCGGATTGGACGTGGGTGAAGTCCAGGATACGCACGCCTGACAGTGCTTTGGTCATCGCAATTTCCCCGAAACTCTTACTTTGATCAATGGAACTCCTGGCCAGGCAGGCTGACCGCGGCCCCTGCTTATACAGCGTCTGCGCGCCCGTGCCAGGCGCGCAGACGCTCGGGTCCGCCCGCCCGACTCCGACGGCCGAGCAACGATTGGCGCGCGATCCTGGCTGGCTGTAGGCGTTGCACCGGCCTGGCGCCTGCTATCCGCGGATGGACGGCTTGCTGCTCCAGGGCCGGCGGTTCACCGGCTCGTTGGCGCGGGCGCCGGCCTACCGCGAGATCACGGCAATCATGCAGCGGGACCGCCCGCACATCGCGCTCTGCAACCCGACCTGCCTGTGGGCCGCCAGCGACCGGGTGACGGGTTTCATGCCGCAGCCGAACGGGCTGATCCGGCGGGGCGGCGTGCGGCTGCGCCCTTGAGCCAACCGGCGTTACAACGTCCTTGACATGCCTGCGCCCGGCCCTTGACATGCCCGGCAGCAGGCGAGGGAGCAGACGGGATGACGATGTCCTTTGAACAGGCAGGTCCGACGCTGGGGGGCCGCGTGACCGGGGTGGACGCCACCCGGCCGCTGAGCACGGAGCAGGTCCGGGAGATCGAGGCCGGGATGGACCGCTTCGCCGTGCTGGCGTTTCCCGGGCAGGCGCTGACCGACGAGCAGCAAGTCGCCTTCACCGAGAACTTCGGCGCGCTAGAGGCCACCGGCGGCGGCAATGTCACCCCCAAGGACCAGCGGCGGCTGGATGCCAAGCTGGCCGACGTGTCCAACCTGGATCAGCACGGCAAGCCCCTGGCCCGGGACGACCGGCGGCGGATGTTCAACCTGGGCAACCAGCTCTGGCACTCCGACAGCTCGTTCCGCTCGGTTCCCGCCAAGTACTCGATCCTGTCCGGCCGGGCGGTCTCGACCGTGGGCGGCAACACCGAGTTTGCCGACATGCGCGCGGCCTATGACGCCCTGGACGATCGGACCAAGGCGGAGGTCGAGGACCTGGTGTGCGAGCACTCGCTGATGTACTCGCGCGGGTCGCTCGGCTTCGACGACCTGACGGCAGAGGAACGGGCAGCCTTCGCGCCGGTGCGGCAGCGCCTGGTGCGGCGCCATCCCGTGACGGGCCGGCGGTCGCTGTTCCTGTCGTCCCACATCGGCGGGATCATCGGATGGCCGGTGCCGGAGGCTCGGGCCTTCATACGCGACCTCGCGGAGCACGCGACCGACCGGCGCTTCGTTTATGCCCACAAGTGGCAGCAGTATGACCTAGTGATGTGGGACAACCGGCAGACGATGCATCGCGTGCGCCGGTTTGATGAAAGCCAGGTGCGGGACATGCGGCGCACGACGGTGGCGGGGGACGCCCCAACAGTGCAGGCTCAGGCGGCTTGAGGGCCGGCGCCCGGCTTCGACCGCCGGGCGTTCTGTAGGGTTAGCGACGCCGCAGACCCGTCACAGCGGCTTTCCCTCGCTGCTGGACCAGTTGGGCATGAGCGCATTGCTGGGCAGTGACTTGTCTGCGACTTTGCGGGCTGTTTCGGCGCCGGCGACCGGCAGGCCCGCCGGGTCCAGCAGGCCGATCTGCACCAGCACCGACGCCTGATCCCAGTAGATGTGCTCGTGCACCAGCTTGCCGTCCTGGAACTGGACGACCGCCACCAGCGGCACCTCGACCCGGCAGCCAGTCGGCGCGATGCCGGGCAGCAACCAGTCTATCGTGCGGGTGTGGGTGAAGCGGAACAGCATCTCGTCTACCAGGCTGGTGCTGCCGACGGTGCGGCTGACCGGGATCAGCTCGGTATCACCGGGGTTCGCGCCGATGAAGTGGTATTTGTAGAACCGCTTGAGCTGGTCGTGCCCAACACCGCCCGTCATGGTCGGGATGTGGTTGACGTAGGGCTGGTCCACCATGCTCGCCATCGTGGCATCCACGTCGCGGGTTTCGAACTCGTAGCGGCAATGGGCCTCCCACAGTGAGGCCAGGTCATAATCAGCCATGTCGTCCTCCTTTGTTCCTAAGCAGGCTTACGCGGCCTGTCACACAGATGGCCCGCTGCCGTGCCAGGTCGCGTAAGCCTGCTCAGTTCGTCATCTGTGCCCAAACCCTCAGAGGTTTGCTTCGCCGCGCCTCCTGATGGCCGTTCCTGTCCATGGATGGCATGCCGTCATGAAAACGTTCCGTTGCGGCGTGACATCATGCACCTTTGTCCCACCGGTCTGCTACTCTGGGAACGGCTTGCATGGTCGAAGCTGGCTGCGGAACTCCGGCGGAGACGTAGGCCGCCGCCCATTGGAAGCGCCTCATCAGAAGCGCCGGACAGGGCGGGCGTCCGCCTATGCGCTTGCCTGCTCCTTGCACCAGCGCGCCACCTCCGCATGGGTTGCGAACCAGCAGCCGCCGCGGGCCTTGGCATGGGCAATCAGCCGCTCCAGCACCGGCAGCCGGGAACGGTGGCCGGATACGTGCGGGTGCAGGGTCAGCAGGAACAGCCCGCGCTCTTCCCACGCGCCATCAAACTCGGCGGTGAAGATCTCCAGCACCGAACTCGGCGGCGTATAGGGCCGCAGGGCGCTGAACCGGACGAAGTTGTAGTAAACGGCGTCGTCCCTGATCCACTCCGGCGGCAGCTCCACCACCCCGGTCGGCTCGTTGTCCGCCACCAGCTCATACGGGTCGTCGTCGGCCATTAGCGAGCTGTCATATAGCAGGCCCAGCTCGCGGATGATGGACATGGTGTCCACCGAAAAGTCCCAGCTTGCAGTTCGCATCCCGACCGGGCGGACGCCGGCGAGGCGCTCCAGCGTGTCGGCGGCACGGAAGGTCAGGTCGCGCTCGACACCCGGTGGCAAAGTAGTATTGGCCTCGTGAATCCAGGAGTGGATGCCGATCTCGTGCCCCTCTGCCGCCACGCCGCGCACCTCGTCCGGATACAGCAGGGCTGATACCGCGGGGTAGAAGAAGCTGGCGGGAATGGCCTCACGCTGCAGCAGGCGGCGGATGCGGGGCATGGCCTGGCGGTTGCCATACTGGCCCTGGCTGATCCGCATGGGGCTTTCATCGGCGTCGCGCAGCGGGATGGTGTCGTGATCGGCGTCGAAGGAGATGGCGACGGCGCAGCGTGCGCCGCCGGGCCAGGCTGCGGGGGCCAGGCTGCGCCCGGCACGGGCGCGTCCGGTGATGCGGCGCCAGGTCGCCTCCGGCCATTGCCAGGGTTCGCCGTCGGGGTGCTTGCTGCCGCTCATCGCCAAACTCATGCTGTGTGACGCCGATCTTGCGCCCGGCCTCTGCGGGCTGGAAAGGGGGCTGTGCGGCGTCCGGCACGCACGCTAGCGTCACCACGAATCATCGGAGGCGGGTATGGACGTAGCGGCACCTGGGATCGACGCCGCGGTGATGTCGCCGCGCCGGGCAATTACCGCGGCGGGCATCGGCAACGTGCTGGAGTACTATGACTTCGGCG
Organism: uncultured Acetobacteraceae bacterium; assembly: GCA_964242325.1. Taxonomy (GTDB): domain Bacteria; phylum Pseudomonadota; class Alphaproteobacteria; order Acetobacterales; family Acetobacteraceae; genus DASWOJ01. The sequence goes on along the minus strand of CAXTCI010000012.1, from coordinate 14,279 downwards.
TTTACGGCTTCCTGGCCGGCGTAATCGGCCGCAAGTTCTTTCCCGGCACAGACGAGGTTGCGTCCCTGCTTGCGACCTTTGCGGCGTTCGGCGTCGGGTTCCTGGCGCGTCCGTTGGGCGGGATCGTGCTGGGCCGGCTGGGCGACGTGCGCGGGCGGAAGTCGGCCCTGGTGCTGACGATCCTGCTGATGGCGATTGGAACCGTGGGGATCGGCCTGATCCCTGAGTACGCCAGCATCGGCGTGCTGGCGCCGGTGCTGCTCGTGCTGTGCCGTGTGCTGCAGGGCCTGTCCGCCGGGGGCGAGTGGGGCAACGCCACGACCTTCATCGTCGAGTGGGCGCCGGAGGGCCGCCGCGGCTACTACGGCAGCTATAGCCAGGCCTCGGTCGTGGGCGGACTGCTGGCCAGCTCGGCAGTTGCCGCGCTGCTGAATAGCGTGTTCACGCCCGCGGACATTGACGCCTGGGCCTGGCGGCTGCCGTTCCTGCTGGGGGCGGTGCTGCTGCCGGTCGGGCTGTGGCTGCGCCGCGGCATCAAAGAAACGCCGCAGTTCCAGGCGGAGCAGGCTGGGCACGGCGCCGGGCTGCCCGACCTCGGCACCCCGTTTGGCCTCATGCTCAAGGCGTTCGGCTTCACGGTGCTGTGGACCGTGGTTTATTACGTGATGCTGACGTATCTGCCGACCTTCACCCAGAAGTATGCCGGGCTGACCGCGTCGCAGGCGCTGTGGTCCAACACGGTGGGGCTGCTGGCGCTGGTGGTGGCGATCCCGGTGATGGGTGCATTGTCGGACCGGATCGGGCGCAAGCCGATGCTGGTGTTCTGCTGCGCGGCGTTCGCCGTGCTGGCCTACCCCGGCTTCCGGCTGATCCTGTCAGGCGTGCCGGGCTGGGGGGTGGCGCTGCTGCAAGTCGGCTTCAACCTGGTGATCGCCACCTTCTCCGGCGCCGGCCCGGCGGCGCTGGCGGAACTGTTCCCGACGCGGTCACGCACCACGCTGATGTCGAGCAGCTACGCGCTGGCAGTCGCGATCTTCGGCGGATTCGCGCCATTCATCGCGACCTGGCTGATCCAGCAGACCGGCACGCCGGTGGCGCCGACGTTCTACTTGATTGCCGCCGCCCTGGTGTCCGGCGCCACCATCCTGACCTTCCGGGAAACCGCCTTCGAACGGCTGCGCTGACCGCTACTTGCCGCCATCCACCTGCAGGATCTGGCCATTCACGAAGGCCGCCAACGGGCTGGCGAAGAACAGCACGGCGTTGGCGATGTCCTGCGGCGTGCCGAGCCGGCGCATTGCGATGGCGCCCAGCATCGCCGCCTGGCGCTCGGCGCCGTAGCCCTCCCACTGCGCCGTGCTGGCGGGGTTGCTCGGGATCAGGCCCGGCGCGACGCTGTTGACGGTGATGCCGTGGGGGCCGAGTTCGTGCGCCAACTGCCGGGTCAGGCCGACCACGGCGTGCTTGGCGCTGGCATAGGCCTGAATGCCGGTCAGCGATGCCTGCAACCCGGCGCCGGAGGAGATGTTGACGATCCGCCCCCTGCCCTCCCGCTTCATGCCGGGCGCCGCGGCGCGGCTGAGCGCGAAGGCGGCGCCGAGGTTCACGGCGATGATGCGGTCCCAATCGTCGTCCGGCACCTGCTCGAGCGGTTGGAACACCTGGCCCGCCACGCCGCCGGCATTATTGACCAGGACATGCAGCGGACCACCGGCCGCGGCCTCGACCGCCGCAACCCAGGCGGCCCCGGCGGCACGGTCGGTCAGGTCCACGGTCGCCAGGTTCACGCCGGGCACCGTCGCCGGCACCGGATGGCAGCCGAACACCCGGGCACCCAGCCCGGCGAAGGTCTCGGCAATGGCCCGGCCCAGCCCGTGCCCGGCGCCACTGACCGCGACCACCTGTCCGTCGAATTGCAGGTTCATGGCAGCAACTCCAGCAGCAGCGCGTCGGATTGCGGGCGCCCGGCCTCGACCTCGTGGATCAGCGTGACCAGGCGGGCGATGGTGGGGCATGGAAGGTCGTGCTTGGCGCCGATTTCGGCGATGGGGGCGATCTGCACGTCCACCTCCGTCCTGCGGCGGCGCACCGCCACGTCGCGCCATACGCCGGAGTGCGTCTTGGCGCTGGGCCGGTTGAAGGCGACCATTGCGGCGACGCTGGCGGCGGCATCCGCTTCCGCGGCGCCGGGGCGGAAGGCGGCGGGGTCGAAGCCGTTGAAGCCGCGGGGCTGCACGCCCTCCGCGACCGCCTCGCCACCGAGGGCGCGCCAGGTCGGCAGCAGCTCCGGCCGGGCCAGGCAGTCGGCGATGGAGGCGTCGCCGAGGGCTTGGGCGAACAGCATGGCGCCGTAGCCGAGCTTGCCCCACAGATAGGACCAGATGTCGGGGGTGGTGATGGCGTCCGGCTCGAAATCACGCATCAGTTGATGCAGTTTACGCAGGCGGGGCGTGTCGGCGCCGTTGATCTCGCCCAGCACTACGGCGCCGCGGTTGCCATACAGGATGCTACCCGGCCCCATCCAGTCCGCACCGAAGTTGACGAAGGCGCCCACCGTGCGCTCGGTGCCGGCGATGCCGGCAATGATGGTCTCGCACAGGCCATTCTGCAGCGACAGCACGTAGCCGTCCCCGGCGAGGTGCGGCAGCAGGGCCTGGCACGCTTCCGCCGTGTGGTGCGCCTTCACGCAAAGGAACACCTTGTCCCAAGTGCCGGACACGTCCTCCGGCAGCATGGCCGGCGCCTGGACGGTGAAGTCCGCGACGGGTCCGTGGATGTGCAGGCCGGGTCCTCGGATGGCAGCGACATGCTCGGGCACGATGTCCACGAATGTCACGTCATGGCCGGCGCGCGCCAGGTAGGCCCCGACGGTGCCGCCGATCGCGCCGGCGCCCCAGACCAGCACGGCGTCGCCGCTCACGATGGGGCGCCTGTGGAGTTGAGCGGGTAGGTCATCATGCGTCTTGGTGCCTCCGGGCGTTGCCGGGCCAGATTATCAGCCGGGATCGGCCGTGGCGGCTACCCCTGCCCCGCCGGATATGACCCACGTGGTCGGCGTGAAGCATCGCGTGTGGGCCGCATCCCAGCGCACCGCTCCCATCTTGGCCAACGACCGTCGGATACCCTCCCGCACGAAGCTCAGCGCCTTGTGGCTGCAGCGCGGTGCCGACCGTCGAAAGCAGGGCGGTACCTTGAGCGCTGCCGCCGGGCTGCCCGTTCTATCTTCGGTGCCCCGTGGCGAAGCCGCGCGGCAACTCGCTGGTCCTGAGGATGGGCGCGGATGGGCTGACCTGGCCGGTCGCGTGCCATCTTGCAGGTGCGCTGGCGGCGGCGGCATGATGCAAGCCTGCCGCAAGTGACGGGGTGAGCTGCCATGGACGAGACCACCCTGCGCGCCGAGATCGTGCACGCCGCCCGCGGCATGGACGCTCTCGGCATTAACCAGGGGACGTCCGGAAACGTCAGCGCCCGGCTGGGTGGCAATATGCTGATCACGCCGTCCGCCACCCCCTATGAGCAAATGCGGCCGGAGGACATTGCCGTCATGCCGCTGGACGGGGAGCGCGGCGCCTGGACCGGACCCTTGAAGCCCAGCACCGAGTGGCGCTTCCACCTCGACATCCTGCGGGGACGGCCGGATGCCGGGGCGGTGGTGCACACGCATGCGACCTACTGCACGACGCTGGCGATCCTGCGGCGGCCCATACCGGCGGTGCATTACATGATTGCGGCCTTCGGCGGTGCCGACGTGCGCTGTGCGCCCTATGCCACCTATGGTACGGCGGAGCTGGCGGTTCACACCCTGAAAGCGCTGGAGGGGCGCAGCGCCTGCCTGCTGGCGAACCACGGCATGGTCGTGGTCGGGGCTACCTTGGCCAAGGCGATGTGGCTTGCGGTCGAGCTGGAGACGATCGCGCGCCAGTACTGCCTCAGCCTGCAGATCGGCCAGCCGCATATGCTGTCGGATGCCGAGATTGCCGATGCGGCGAAGTCGTTCTCCACTTATGGGCTGCAGGAGCATGGCCAGGCGGCGTGAGGGGCGGATTGGCATAGCCCTTACGGGGGTAGTCGATGAAGATTGAGGTTCAGTTTCGGTGTCAGCTGACCGTTCAGGACTTTGCAAGCTCGGCGGCGATCGTGGTCGATGCCCATTCGATGAAGATGCGCACGCGGGGTGAGAGCTGCCGGCCCTCGGGGTAAAGCAGGTAGACGGGACTATCCGTCGGCGGATAATCCGCCAATACCTCGACCAGCGCGCCTGACTCCAGCTCGTGCGCGACACGGTAACGCGGTACCTGGACCAGTCCAAAGCCAAGCCGGGCCAGGCTGGCGTTCGTCGTCGCCGCCGACACGGTGACGGACACGGGGAGTGAAACCATACGCGCCCCGCCACCGATCTGGAACTCGAACGGCATCACCGCCCGGGTGGCCGAGGACACGAAGCCGATCATCCGGTGCCCCTCCAAATCGTCAGGCGATTTCGGCACGCCATGCCGCGCGAGATAGGCGGGGCTGGCGAAGGTGCCCTCGGCAAGCGCACCGAGTTTGCGGCCGACCAGACCGCTATCGGCCGGCTTGCCGACGCGGATGGCGCAGTCCACGCCCTCGGCGACCAAGTCGATCAAGCGGTCGCCCTCGCCGATATGGAGCTGGATGTTGGGGTAGCGCCCCAGGAAGTCCGGCAAGCCAGGTAGCAAATAGCGTTGGGCAAATCGGCTGTGGACGTCGATCCGCAGCGGCCCGACAGGCACCGTCTGGGTGGCGGCGGCGTCCGCGTCATCAATCGCCGACAGGATTGCCAGGCAACGCCGATAGTAGTCCTCGCCCTCCGCCGTCAGCGTCACCTTGCGGGTGGTGCGGACCAGCAAGCGAATGCCGAGATGCCGCTCAAGCTGCTGGACCGCCTCTGACGCACGCGAGCGCGGCAGGCCGAGGTCAGATGCCGCCTGGGCAAAGCTATGCCGCTCGACGACGCGCGTGAAGGCCTGCATCGCCTCAATCCGGTCCACTGATTGTTCCAGTTTTTCGGTCAGTAAGACCAGACTTTGGCATCTAAACGATACCAATCGCAATCCGTATCTGGCGGATCAGCAAGCAAGAAGGAGACTTTTCATGGCTGAAACACAACGCTGCGCCATCGTCACCGGATCATCCAAGGGTATCGGCGCCGCCGTTGCGGAACGGCTGGCACGGGACGGCCTCGCGGTCGTCGTCAACTACGCCAGTGGCGCCCAGGCGGCGGACGCGCTCGCGGCCAAGATCAAGGCGGCCGGTGGGCAGGCGATCGCCGTAGGAGCCGATGTGAGCGACCCCGCGGCAGTCACGGCGCTGTTCGATCAAGCGATTGACGCGTTCGGCGGCGTCGACGTGCTCGTCAACAACGCTGGGATCATGAAGCTGACGCCGGTTGCAGAGACCGAGGACGCGCTGTTCGACCAGCACATCGCGATCAATCTCAAGGGCACGTTCAACGGCCTGCGTGAAGCGTCGCGGCGGATGCGCAATGGCGGACGGATCGTCAGCTTCTCGTCGAGCGTCGTCGGGCTGTATCAGCCGACCTATGCGATCTACGCGGCGACCAAGGGCGCGGTGGAGGCCATGACCCACATCCTTGCCAAGGAGTTGGGCAAGCGCGGCATCACGGTGAACGCCGTCGCACCCGGTCCGGTCGCGACCGAACTGTTTCTCGGCGACAAGTCGGAGGAGCAGGTCGCGGCAGTCACGAAGATGATCCCGCTCGGCCGGCTGGGCGAGCCTGAGGACATCGCCCGCGTGGTGTCGTTTCTCGTGGGGCCCGATGGCGGCTGGGTGAACGGCCAAGTGCTGCGCGCCAACGGCGGCGTGATCTGAGGGAAACAGGTCCATGAACCAGATCGTCTTGGTTACCGGCGCATCGAGCGGCTTCGGCCGCATGATCGCCAACGAACTCGCGGCTGCCGGCCACACCGTCTATGGCTCAATGCGCGATCTTTCAGGCAAGAACGCGCAACAGGTCGAGGAGGTTAATGCCTATTCGCGGGAACACGGCGTTGATCTGCGCACCGTCGAATTGAACGTGCAGTCGGAGGCGTCGGCCGGTGATGCGGTGGGCAAGATCATTGCCGAGCACGGACGGCTGGATGTGCTGGTCCATAACGCCGGGCACATGGTCTATGGGCCGAGCGAGGCTTTCACGCCTGAGCAGCTTGCCGATCTTTACGACATCAACGTGCTGGGCTGCCAGCGGGTGAATCGGGCGGCGCTGCCGCATATGCGCCGCATCGGAAGCGGCCTCCTCGTGTGGATCGGCTCCAGCAGCGTGGCGGGCGGCGTGCCGCCGTTGCTCGGCCCATACTTCGCTGCCAAGGCGGGAATGGACGCGCTGGCGGTGGCGTATGCCCGCGAGTTGGCGCCGCTTGGCATCGAGAGCTCGATTGTGGTGCCAGGCGCTTTCACCACGGGCACGAACCACTTCGCTAATGCGGGCGAACCGGCGGACAAAGCCACTGCGGCTGTTTATGCGAGCTGTTGGCCGGACGGCTTCGCCGATCGCGTGAAGGAGGCACTCGCAGGCACCGTCCCCAGGGACGCCGACCCGGCGGAGGTCGCACGCACCGTGGCGGCGATCGTTGCGACGCCCTATGGCCAGCGTCCCTTCCGTGTTGTGGTCGATCCGGCCAGTGACGGCGCGTCGGTATCCTATGCGGTCATCGACCGCGTACGTGAGCAGTTCCTCGACCGGATAGGCTTCGCCCACCTGCAGCATCCGGCGGAAACAGCCAAGCACGAGTGAACTCGCGGCACATGCCGATCATTCGGCGGTTACCCCGCCCGGCGCGCGCGACCTCAACCGTTTGGGTAGGTTGGCCTCACTGACCCGCCCGATCCCGCCGTTCACGCGACATCATCTAACCAAGGAGAGCCCAGTGCCTTTCGCCAACTTCAAAGTCCCACAAGCCGCTCTTTCAAAGGCGCAGAAAGAGGAGTGGGTGCACCGGACCACGTCCATGTTCGCCGAGTATTTCGGTGAAGCCGTACGCCCCAACACTATGGTGCTGATCGAGGAAGTGCCGGATGGCGGCTACGGCCGCGCCGATGAGGTCTTCATCATCCCCGACGCTTACAGGGCAAAGGACCCAAGCTGAGCAAATGGGGGGCCATATGACCCCTCAATCCACGACAACGCACCGCGCCCTGCTTGATCTACAGCCTTGCAAACCGCATCAGGACCTCGCTCGGGCCTCGGCGGACTTGAAAGTGGCCGCGAGCACGTCACGCATCGTTCGCGGGCGGCGGCCGAGCAGCGTCTCCAACGTCGGGTCAACCGCGGCGAAGTCGCCCCGCCGTGCCGCCCGATATGTCCCGAGCAGCATCTCCGCCAGCCGCGGAGGCACGCCCTCGGCCACTTTCGCGTCGAGCCATTCCTCGTCGGATACGATAACCCGCTTGATCTCGCGCCCGGTCAGTTCGGACGCAATGGCGGCCAGGTCCGTCAGGGTGAACGCCTCGGGGGCGGTCAACGGGGGCGTGATGCCGTCCAAACGCCCTTCCTCGGCGAGCACGATCGCGTCCGCCTCCGCCAAGTCAGCGCGTGCGGTCCAGCTTACCGGGCCGTCCTCGGGCGCGCGGATTTCGCCGGCATCGAACCCACGGCCGATGAGGTAGAACGCACTCTCGGCGTAGAAGCCGTGGCGCAGCGACGTGAACGGCATCCCTGCCTCGGCGAGGAACGCCTTGGTGGCGGCGTGATCACTGAGGGGCGAGTCTGCGTGCGTGCCCATGTGGCTGGTGTAGAGCACGCGCCGTGCGCCAGCCGTGTGGGCGGCCCTGATCGCCGCGCGATGCAATTGGCGCCCCGGCTCTCCGATCTGGTCCACGGAGATCACCAGCACCTGCTCGGCGCCCGCGAAGGCCGTCGCCAAGCCGTCAGGCTTGGCGAAGTCTCCCGCGCGGACGTGGATGCTTTTCTCGGCGAGCACGGCCGCCTTCGCCGGGTCGCGAACGCTGGCGACGATCTGCTCCGCGGGCATGCGGCTCAGCAAGCCGTCGATTACACCTCGTCCGAGCTGGCCGGTGGCGCCGGTCACGACGATCATGGGTGACTCCTGATAACGGCGATCTGGTCTGCTGACCAAAGGATACGAACCGTGACGGAAGGTCCGGTTTCCATCAACTGCGGCCCTCGATAGCCTCTGGGCGAAGCCACCCTATTCCCGGTCCATGCCACGAACGCCCATTCTATGGCGTACCTTTCCTTTAGGGGCGACGAGGCCAAAAGCACCGGCATCGTTCTGCGGACGGCACAGCCAGGATGCATCCGATCCTATAAGGCTGGGGTCCGCGCCTCCCTGCTGCTGCTTCGGGACAAGGAAAATTGGAATGAGGGCAACGTCCCCATCCTACAGATACGCCGCCCCGGCCTCCTGCGCGAAGCGGACCGGATCACCCTCCCAGACGATCCGCGCGTGCTCCAGCACATACACCCGGTCGGCATGCGGCAGGGCGAAAGTAACGTTCTGCTCGCCCAGCAGCACGGTGATCGGCGTCGTGGTCCGCAACACTTCCAGCGCGCGGCTGAGCTGCTCCAGGATCACCGGCGCCAGGCCCAGGGTCGGCTCGTCCAGGATCAGCAGCCGGGGCTGCATCATCAGGGCGCGGGCGATGGCGAGCATCTGCTGCTCCCCGCCCGACAGGGTCGCCGCCCGCTGCGCCTGGCGAGATTTCAGGATCGGGAACAGGCCGAATAGCCAGTCCAGCAGCTTGTCCCGCTCCGGCCGCGGCATGCGGGAGCCGCCGAGGTCCAGGTTCTCCCGCACGCTCATGCTGCCGAACAGCTCGCGGCTTTCCGGGCACTGCACGATGCCGCCGCGGGCGATCTGCGCCGCACTTTGCCCGGCCAGCGGCGTCCCGGCCCAGGCAACCCGCCCAGTATAGGGCACCAGGCCGGAGATGGCGTTGAACAGGGTGGTCTTGCCCGCGCCGTTCAGCCCGACCACCGAGACGAACTCGCCCTCGCGCACATGGATGGACACGTCCTGCAGCGCCTGCGCCTTGCCATACAGGACATTCACGCCGGACGCTTCCAGCAATGGCGGCCCGGACTTGGTGGTGGACGCCTGGCGGGCGGAGGTCTCGATGGCGCCGCCCAGGTAAACCCGGCGCACCTGCGGGTCCTGCATCACCTGCTCGGCCGATCCCTCGGCGATGCGTTCGCCCAGGTACATCGCCAGCACCCGGTCCACCAGCGCCGCCACGCCCTTCACGTTGTGGTCCACCAGGAGCACCGCCTTGCCCTCGGCGCGGAAGCTGGCGATCAGGTCGGAGAAGGCGCCGACCTCGCCGCTGGTCAGCCCGGCGAATGGCTCGTCCACCAGGACCACCTTGGGGTCCCGCCCAATGGCCTTGGCCAACTCCAGCCGGCGCAGGTCGGCGAATGGCAGCGTGGACGGGCGGCGGTCTAGCACGGCGCCGAGGCCGACGCGCTCGGCGATGGCGCGGGCGCGCCGGTCCACGCCGGGGTCGGCGAACAGGCGGAGCAGCGAGTCCGGCAGCAGGGCGAGCTTGATGTTCTCCAGCACGGTTTGCCGGTGCAGCGGACGGGAGTGCTGGAACACCAGGCCGACGCCCTGCCGGGCCACGCGGTGGCTGGGCCAGCCGGCGACGTCGGTGCCGTCAATGTGGACGGTGCCGGCGTTCGGGCGCTCTATGCCCATGATGAGCTTCATCACCGTGGACTTGCCGGAGCCGTTGGGGCCGATCAGGCCGAGGATTTCGCCGGGTGCCACGCTGAACGACATGCCGCCGACCGCGACCAGGCCGCCGAAGCGCTTGACGAGGCCCTGGACTTCGAGCAGGCCGGTCATACCATAAGGCTCATTGCCTTGGGCCTCATTGCCGGTTCCGCATCAGCACGCCCAGCAGCCCCGACGGCACGAACAGGATGGTCAGCAGCGCCACCGCCGAGACCACGAAGGTGCTGAGCTGGCCCAAGGGCCGCAGCACCTCCCCCGCCAGGATCAGCACGACCGCGCCCACCGCGGCCCCCAGGATAGTGCGCCGCCCGCCGAGCACCGCGGCGATGATGACCTGCACGCCGACCGCGATGTCTATGACCGTGCCCGGCGACGCCGTGCCGAAGTAGAAAACCAGCATCGCCCCGGCCAGTCCGCTGAAAAAGGCGCTGACACAGAATGCCGCCAGCTTGTGCTTGGAAACGTTGAAGCCCAGCGCCTGCGCTTCCACCGGGTCCTGCCCGCATGCCTGCAGGATCAGCCCGGCGGCCGACCGCGACAGCCCTAACAGCACCGCGCCGCTGACCGCCATGACGACGAGGGCGATGTAGTAGTTGGTGGTCTCGTCGATGGAGAGCACGTCGGGGATGGTCAGCCCGATCTCGCCCCCGGTCTGCTTGGCGAACACCGTCACCATCTGCTGCAGCAGCAGCACCGCGACGAGCGTCGTCAGGCCGAAGTAGGGGCCGCTGAGCCGCAGCGCCGGCACCGCCAGCAGCAGCCCGCCGGCGACGGCGAGCGCAGTGCCGAACAGGACGCAGACCGGGATGGGCAGCCCGGTCTCGCTGTTCAGGATGCCGGCCCCGTAGGCGCCCAGGCCCACCAGGAAGGTCGGCCCAAAGTTGACCTCGCCAGCGAAGCCGAACAGCAGGTCCCACGACATTGCGAACACGCCGAAGTAGTAGCCGACGGTCAGGATGCCGAGGATGTAGCTGGATACCCCCAGCGGCAGCACCGCCGCGACCAGCAGCCCGATCACGCCGACCCAGAAGACCGGCGACCGCAGCGCGTTCCGCATCAGCGCCGCCCCAACAGGCCCTGCGGCCGCAGATAAATGACGATCACCAGCAGCAGCAGGGCCGGGATGGTGCGGAGAGAGGGGGAGATCAGGTAAGCCGTAAGCGTCTCCAGGTATCCCACGCAGTAGGCGGCCACGAGCGACCCGGCCACGCTGCCCAGGCCCCCCAGCACGACGATGGAGAACGCCGAGGCGGTGAGCGTCCCCGCATTGTCCGACGACACGCCCAGGAACGCGCCCAGCAGCACCCCGGCGATCCCCGCCAGCACGCCGTAGATCGCCCAGACCAGCAGGTAGATACGCTGCAATTCATATCCCAGCAGCGTCAGCCCGCGCGGGTTGATGGACGCCGCCAGCAGCGCCTTGCCGGCCCGGGTGCGGTTGACCAGCAGCCACAGCAGGCCGATGGCCGCCCAGCACAGCACGGCGGTAAGGATTTCATTGGTCGGCGTCCGCACCCCGCCAATTACTGTCACCCCAGCGATCAGGGGGCGCACGGTATGCGGGCTGGTGGTGGTGAAGTAGGCGACGGCCTCCTGGATCATGATTCCCCACAGCAGCGTGCCGGTGAGGACGAAAATCTCCTTTTCCTCTGGGGGGATCGCCGGGGATCGCTGGATCGGCCGCACCACGAAGCCGTAGGTGGCGAAGGCTATGGCGACGCCGGCCAGCAGCCCGGCCAACGCGCCGCCGTAGGCGCCAAGGCTGTCCGCAGCCAGCCAGGCCACTACGGCGGCCACCAGCATGATGCCGCCATGCGACAGGTTCAGCACGCCGGACACCCCGAACATCAGGGTGAAACCGACCGCTCCCAACCCATACAGCGCGCTGACCGCAAAACCGTCTATGAGGATCTGAAGGCCAAGCACTCGCGGTCAGGCCAGCCCTAGTTCGTCACCTTGACGAAGCTGGGGAAACGCAGCCCGCCCGTCGCCACTGCTGCGGGCCAGACCGCGACCTGCTTGCCGTCCTGCCATTGCACGACCAGGCCGCTCACGTAGTCCGTGCCATACTTGATGGCGTGGGTGAACTCGTCGCCTTTGCCATAGAACTGTATGCGGCCCACGGTGCCGACCCAATCCGTCGCCTCCAGCGCCGTCACCATCTTGTCCGGGTCGGTGCCGCCGGCCCGGTGGATCGCGTCGGCGATCATGTAAACGTCGTCATAGGCGCCATAGCCGGAATAGGCCGGGGTGATGCCATATTTCTTGGTGTAGGCGGCGGCAAACGGGATCGTCTTGGCGGTGCTGGCAACGGTGTCCACGGCGACGAGCTGCAGCACGACGCCCTCGGTGGCGCCGTTGGTGTCCTTCCAGAACGTGCTGGACGTGGCCTGGGACGAGATGCCGAACATCGGCACCGGCACTTGCTGATTGGTCCACTGCACCGTCGGCTGCACGCCGACGTGGCTGATGCCGGTGACGATCACGTCGGGGTTCTTGGCCTCGATCCCGTTGAAGATCGGGGTGAAGTCGGTGGTGTCGGGCGACATGCGGATATGGTCCAGGACCTGCAACCCGATCTTGGGCAGGCAGGCCAGGTAGCCGGCGTCCAGCGGGCCGGTCCAGGCGGCGTCCTCGCTCATCACCACGGCGGTCTTCATGTGCAGCTTGCTGTCCACCAGCAGGTCCTTGGCGGCGTCGCACACGGCCTGGGCCAGGAAGGCGGAGGCGAGATAGCCGTGGAAGTTGTATTTCAGGTGGTCGTAGTCGCCGTGGATGCGCTTGCTGATGTCGTCGCTGGCGGCGCCGGGGGTGATGGTCGGGATGTGCAGGCGCCCGGCCCAGGGTTCCAGGGCCAGCGCGACCTCACTGGTGTAGGTAGCGATGACCGCGTGGACCTTGTCCTGGTTGGCGGCGCGCTGGAAGGCGCGTACGGCGTCGGCGGCGGAGTTGTGGTCGTCATAGGCCACGATCTCGATCATGCGGCCGTCCACGCCGCCCTTGGCGTTGATCTCGTCGGCGGCGACCATCGCGGCGTTGGGGATGGCGATGCCGCTGATGGCGGAGTTCTCGGCGATCACCCCGATGCGTATGGGATCGGCGGCCTGGGCTGCCGCGGGCAGGACGGCGGCGAGGGCGAGTGCAGACAACAGGCGGGGGATGGCGGACATCAGACGGGCCTCCATGAAGGGAACCGGCGTTTTCCGCCGTTGGTTCAAGGCTAGGGCCGTCCGGCACGGGAGTAAACTGGGGCGGGCGCGTCAGCCGGGAAACTTGATGACCTGCCGTACCGCCCGCCCTTCGTGCAGGCGGTCGAAGCCCTCGTTGATCTCGTCCAGTTGCAGATGGCCGCTCATCAGCCGGTCCACCGGGAGCTTGCCGGCCCGATACAGCGCGACATAGCGCGGAATGTCCCGCGCCGGCACGCAGCCGCCGATGTAGCTGCCCTTCACGGTCCGTTCCTCGGCGACCATCTGCACCAGCGGCAGCGGCAGGGCGGCGCCGGGCGGAGGCAGCCCAGCCGTCACGGTGGCGCCGCCGCGGCGGGTCACGGCATAGGCCAGCTCCATCGCCCGCACGGCCCCGGCCATCTCGAAGGCGACGTCCACGCCGCCGCGGGTCGCGTCGCGGATTTGCCCCGCCGCGTCGGGGTCCCTGGCGTTGACGGCGTGGGTCGCGCCGAGTTGCCGGGCCAGGGCCAGCTTGTCGTCGGACAGGTCCACGGCGACCACCTGCACCGCCCCGGACGCCACTGCGCCCAGCACGCTGGCCAGGCCGACGCCGCCCAGCCCGATCACCGCCGCGGTCTGGCCGGGCTGCAGGCGCGCGGTGTTGACCACGGCGCCCACCCCGGTCAGCACGGCGCAGCCGAACAGCGCGGCCTCGTCCAATGGCAGGTCGGGGTCCACCCGCACCAGGCTGCGCCGGGATACCACGGCATAGTCGGCGAAGGCGGAGACGCCGAGGTGGTGGTTGATCTCCGCCCCGTCGCAGCTCAGGCGGCGGCGCCCGGAGAGCAGGGTGCCGGCGCCGTTGGCGGCGGCGCCGGGCTCGCACAGCGCGGGACGGCCCTCGGCGCAAAGGATGCAGTGGCCGCAGCTTGGCATGAACACCATGACGACGTGGTCGCCGGTTTGCAGGTCGGTCACATCCTCGCCCAGCGCCTCGACGATGCCGGCGGCCTCGTGGCCCAGGGCCATCGGCATCGGGCGGGGGCGGTCGCCGTTGATGACGGACAGGTCGCTGTGACACAGCCCGGCGGCGGCGATCCGCACCAGCACCTCGCCCCGGCCCGGCGCCGCAAGGTCGAGGGTGGCGATACGTAGGGGCTTGCTGTCGGCGTAGGGCAAGGGGGCGCCCATGCGGTCCAGGACGGCGGCGCGTATTTTCATGACGGCTTCTCCTCGGCGCCTCATCTCACCATTCCCCGGACACCGGGTCCAGGCGCCGGGCCACCTTCGCCTGTTGACCTGGCTGGGCTGGACGCGGTGCCTACCGCCCATCCGTGCCCGGCCCGATGATGCCGGGTATCGCCGCCTTCACCTGGAA
>CAXTCI010000011.1:0-50278 GCA_964242325.1 uncultured Acetobacteraceae bacterium | reverse complement strand
GTCGGCTCGTTGATGATGCGCAGCACTTCGAGGCCGGCGATCTTGCCGGCGTCCTTGGTCGCCTGGCGCTGGGCGTCGTTGAAGTAGGCAGGGACGGTGATGACGGCCTGCGTCACCTTCTCGCCGAGGTAGGCCTCGGCGGTTTCCTTCATCTTGCCGAGGATGAACGCGCTGACCTGGCTCGGGGAGTACTTCTCGCCACGGGCCTCGACCCAGGCGTCGCCGTTGCCGCCGCGGACGATGGCGTAGGGCACCATGCCCTTGTCCTTCTCGACCAGGGGGTCCTCGTAGCGGCGGCCGATCAGGCGCTTGACGGCGTATAGGGTGTTGGTTGGGTTGGTGACGGCCTGGCGCTTGGCGCTTTGGCCGACGAGGCGCTCCCCGTTGTCGCTGACGGCGACCATGCTGGGGGTGGTGCGGGCACCTTCCGCATTCTCGATCACGCGGACGTCGCTGCCGGCGCTACCCTCCATGATCGCGACGCAAGAGTTGGTGGTTCCGAGGTCTATACCGATGACCTTGCTCATATACTTAAGCTCCTTTCAGCGGCGGCACCTGGCCCGAAGCACCGGGGGCCGTCCTATGGTTTAGTGTTTTCGGATGTATTCAGCGAAGCGCCCTGGGACAAGACCCGGCGGTGCACGTCCAGCGTGCAATCCTAAGCTGCGCTGTCTTCTTGGGACTGCGTGTCCAGCGCCGGCCCGGCTTCGCCTGGGACGGCGGCCTTGGCGACGACGACCATTGCCGGGCGCAGCAGGCGGCCGTTCAGGGTCCAGGCCTGGGTCCAGGCCTGCATCACCGTGCCAGGGGGGTGATCGGCGCTGGGCTGTTCCGCCATCGCCTGATGCAGGTTGGCGTCGAAGGGCTGGCCGGTGGGGTCAGTGCGCTTGATGCCGTTGCGTTCCAGGATGGCGACGAAGCTGCGCTCCACGCCGTCCAGGCCATCGCGCAGCTTGGTGACGATGTCGGGTTCGCTGGCCTCGTGCGCCGGCAGGCTGGTCAGGCCGCGGCGGAGGTTTTCGGCGGCCTCCACGATGTCGGCGGCGAATTTCTGCACGGCGTATTGGCGGGTGTCGTCCACGTCGCGCTTGGCTCGGGTGCGGACGTTCTGCATTTCGGCCTCGGCGCGCATCCAGCGGTCGCGCATGTCGTCGCGCTCGGCGGTGAGCTGCGCGATGTGTGCGGCCGGGTCGGTGTCCGGGGCCGGGTAGCCGGCGTCGGCAGGGATGGGGTCGGTGGGTTGTGGCGGGGCCGGCGGGGCGGCCTGGTCGTGTTCTGTGCTCATGGCGGACAGGTAGGGCAGAGGCGCGGGCGGAACAAGCGGGGTCGCAATATCTGGGCCAAGCAGGCGTCGCGGCTTGGCGAATGCGGCGTTGCCGGCGGAGCGGGCGCGCTTGGGCCTGGTTGGTTTTTACCGGCGTGGCGGGTGTTCACGGGTTTTTGGGGTTTGCTCAATTTTCGGGCGGTAGGCGCCATCGGGCGTCGGTGCGGGCGTGATGGCGCGGGACGGTGGCGACGGTTTCGGCCGGGTCATCCGGCAGGCCGTTGGCGGCGCGGGCGGGACCGGGCTGCAAGTGGGGGATGGCGGCGGGGTGGCCCGGCTGTGGGTCTGGCGTTGAGTGAACGGGTGCCGAGTAAGCGGCGGCGGGAGGGCCGTCTTGTGGGCCGGGGCTGGACGGGTGGGCGCTGCTGGGGGCCGCGGCGCGGGCGTGGAGCCCGGCGATGTCGGCGGGGGTGCGGCGCTTCCAGGGGCGGGTGCCGGGGAGGGCTGCGAGGCCGAGGTCGCGGCAGATGTCCTTGATGATGTCGGGAACGGGGCGGTCTGCGATCTCGTCGTCGAGGTCAGGGGCGTCCATGCGGTCGAGCAGCTCGGCGTGCAGGGTCTCGGGATCGTCGCAATCGGGGTTGTCGGCCGGGCGCTGGATGGCGTCCTCGACGGCGCGGAGGATGCGCTTGCGGGCGGCGGTGCGATACTGGGCCGGGCCGTGGGCGGGCTGGACGGGCTGGTCGAGGTTTTGCGCAAGCAAGATGCAGCGGCGGACGGCGCTGGCGACGCGGTCGAAGTCTGCGGCGATCTTGATGAGGGCGTCTGGCCCTGGGGGCGGCGTGGGCGGCGCTTCCGTGACCAGCCGCAAAGGCTTGACCTTGGCTTGCTGTGCAGCCTGGGCGATGGCCTGGGCGTGCAGTTGGCGGGCGAGATCGGCGCCTATGTCGATCAGGTCGTGCAGGGCCTGGCGGTGGACTTGGGTCTCCGCCGCGTGTGGGCCGAGGTCGGTTTGGGTGGTTTGTTTGATCATGAACGAAACAAGAACATTATGGGAGTAGGGGTGTCAAGGATTGCCTGTGGCGGGTGTGCGGCGGGCATCCTTGTTGAGTGGTTGAGCGGGGGACCTTACGGCGATGCGGAATAGCCGGGGTTGTCCGGGTTTGCATGAGTGTCGGCGGCGTGTCGCTGGGGGACAAACTGCTCCTGGCTCATTTGCAGGGATTGCTGGGTTGGAGGGGCGGAACGCCTGGGCTAGGCGAATTTTCGGAGATCGGCACAGGGATGAAAACCGGTGCCAACGGGCATCCGCCCTGATCCGTATGGACGCGGTCGTCACGAGCTGATTGCGGTGCGGGGGGCCAGGGGTTTACGGGATCGAGCTTGCGGCCCTTGGATCGCTTTGTGGCTGCGCTGCTTGCAATGACGGAAAGGGTCGGTTCTCGCTTTGATGGAGAGGGGCCTTCCTCGCGATCACGAGGAGGGTCAGTACGATGGTTGTTGCATAAAAGTTATACTGAAATGGCAATCCACCGCAGATAACTCCGGTGAAAGCTGCTCGGGCCGGAGGTGACCAGCAAGGATATGGCGCCGGCCGGCACGAAGCTGTGGGCTGGGAAGACCGGCCAGCACGCCTGAGGCGTCGCGGACGAGGAGGGCGCCAACGGGTATGGCGGCGGGTCAGGCCACCATCTGCGCCAACAGCGCGTCCAGCCGCAGGCGGCCTTCCAGGGTCGCGGCGAGGCGGCCATCGGCCTGGGTGACGTAGCCCGCCTCCAGCGCCTGGTCCAGCACGTCCGGGTCCAGCGCGTCCGCGAGCGGGATGCCGGTCCGGGCGGCGAAGTGGGCGGCGTCCACGCCCTCGGTCAGGCGAAGGCCCATCAGCAGCATTTCCCGGGCGCGGTCGCGGGGGCCGATGCGTTCTTCCGCGGTGCTGCCGTGGCCCTGGCGCTCCACGCGGTCGGCCCAGGGTTCCGGGGCGCGGTGGCGGCGGGTGGCAACCAGGTCGCCGTCCAGGGTGATGCGGCCGTGCGCGCCGGGGCCGATGCCGGCATAGTCGGCGTAGCGCCAGTAGGCCAGGTTGTGCCGGCTTTCGCCGCCGGGCCGGGCGAGGTTGGACACCTCGTAGGCTTGCAGGTCCTGGGCGGCGCAGGCGTCCAGGGTGGCGTGATATAGCTCCGCCGCCAGGTCGTCGTCGGGCAGCACCAGCTCGCCCCGGCGGTGCAGCGCCTCGAAGCCGGTGCCGGGCTCGATGGTGAGTTGATAGAGCGACAGGTGGTCGGCGCAGAGGGCGAGGGCTTGGCGCAGTTCCGCCTGCCAGGCGGCCACGGACTGGCCGGGGCGGGCGTAGATCAGGTCGAAG
Source organism: uncultured Acetobacteraceae bacterium (assembly GCA_964242325.1). GTDB lineage: Bacteria > Pseudomonadota > Alphaproteobacteria > Acetobacterales > Acetobacteraceae > DASWOJ01. Next base: position 46,652 of record CAXTCI010000011.1, on the reverse strand, counting down.
GATACGCGGGGGAAGGTGGACCGGGCGGCCTCCAAGGCTTGTATGGCCTGGCCGGCGGAGTGCTGGCGGCCCAGCATTTGCAGGGCGCCGGCGTCCAGGCTTTGGATGCCGAGGGAGACCCGGTTGACGCCGGCGTCGCGGAAGCCGGCGAGGCGGGCCAGCTCGACGCTGGTTGGGTTGGCTTCCAGGGTGATTTCCAGGTCTGGCGCCGGATCGAACAGGGTGGTGGCGTCGGCGATCAGGGCGGCGACGGTGTCCGGCTCCATCAGGCTGGGAGTGCCGCCACCGAAGAAGATGGAAGCCAGGGGACGCCGGCCTAGGCGCGTCGCCTCCCATGCCAGTTCGGTGCGGAGGGCGCGGGCGAAGCGGGCCTGGGGAATGCGGTCGCGGACGTGGCTGTTGAAGTCGCAGTAGGGGCACTTGGCCAGGCAGAAGGGCCAGTGGATGTAAAGGGCGAGGGGAGCCATAGCTCCCTATATGGGGTGCGGCGCGGCTGGTTGCGCCGGGTTGGGGGATCGGCGGCTGGATCAGATGCGCAGTGCCTTGTTATCCGCATCCCGCGGCGGCGCCTGGAGACTGCTGCCGGTGACGCCGCGCTTCATCGATGAAGCGGAGTGCGTGCTGTCGGTGCTGCTTGCGATTGCGTTCGCGCATTTGCTGCATGCGCAGAACGTCGCTTGGGCGGCGTTTTCCGGCTACATGGTGATGCGCGGGCATGTTTCGGACAGCTTGCTGCGCGGGGCGCTCCGCATTCTGGGGACGGTTGTTGGCGCCGGGCTGGCGCTGCTGGTGGCGCCGGTGGTGCAGGGGTCGGTGCCAGCGTCGGCGCTTGCCAGTGCGGTGCTGGGAGGGGTCTCGCTGTATGGGGCGCTGACGGGGCGGCGGGCTTATGCCTGGCTGTTCGCGGGGCTCACGTTCGAGATGATCCTGCTGGATACGCTGGCGCATCCCGGCCTCGACATGCGCGGCTTTGCGGCGACGCGGCTGCTGGAGGTCGCGGCGGGGACTGCGGCGTGCGTCGGTGTCAGCGCGGTTTCGACGCTGACGGTGCGGCGCCGTTGGCCCGGCACCCGGGCCGCGCCGGCCCGGCGGATCGGATGGCATCCGCATGCGCTCCGTCATGCCGCCCAGGGCGCCGCGGCCCTGGCGCTGCTGCCGGTGCTTTGGGCGCGGTTCGCGGTGCCGGAGTTGGCGCAGAGCGCGGTCGCGATCATGGCGGTGATGCTGGTTCCCATCAGCAGCATCGGCCCGAGCGGGCTGGTGCCGGTCAGCCGCAAGCTGCTGCAGCGGGTCGCCGGGTGCCTCGCCGGGAGCGCGCTGGCCGGCGCGTTCCTGTTTGCTGCGCATGGCAGCCCGGTGCTGCTGATCGTGGGGACGGTCATAGGGGTGCTCCTGGGCCGCCATATCGAGAATGGCGGGCATACCGTGACCTACGTCGGCACGCAGTTCACGCTGGCCGTCCTGGTGACGCTGGTTCCCGATAGCTATGCCGGCATTGCGATCACCCCGGCACTGGAGCGGCTGACTGGCACCCTGGTTGGGCTCGCGCTGCTGGAGCCGGTGTTGATCGCCTGGCACCTGGTCGCGCCTACCGGGGCTGCACGGACCCAGCCCGCGGGAGGCGGGACTAGGATGAAGGGGTAGCTTTGCTGGGATGCGCGCCAGGGTGACGGCGGTACAAGGTGCGTGCATGGCAGGCAGCAGGGCAGCGGACGCGGCTGGGCCGACCGGCAGGGGATGGATGCGATGGAGACTGGCTCGTTGTTCCCATGGAGGGGGTGCAACCAATGAGCGATGATGCCGTAGCCCGCGTGCGGCTCGCCTTGGCGCGGGCCGGACATCCCGACACCATCCTGGCCTATCCGGCCGGCACCCGGACGGCGGCCGACGCCGCTGCTGCGATTGGGTGCGAGGTGGCGCAGATCGCCAAGTCCATCGTGTTCCGCGTCCATCTCCCAGCGGGGGACCGGGCGGCTGTGGTGGTCACGTCGGGCGCCAACCGGGTGGACCCGGCCCGGGCCGCCGCGGCGCTGGGCGTCGGGCTGGCGCGGGCCGATGCGGCGTTCGTGCGGGAGGCGACGGGCTTCGTGGTCGGCGGGGTAGCGCCGGTCGGGCATCTGACGCCGCCGTTGATGCTGCTGGATGCGGACCTGCTGCGACTGGACCCGGTATGGGCTGCGGCCGGGTCGCCGCAGCATGTGTTCCGAACGAGTGCTGCGGAGCTGGTGCGGATGACTGGGGCGATGGTTGCTCCGGTGGCAGAGGATTAGGCTAAGCAGGCTTGTGCGGCCTGGCCCGGCTGCAGGCCATCTGTGTGACAGGCCGCGCAAGGCTGCTTAGCCTCGCAATGATCTGGAAGGGTGGGAGCGGGCGCTATTTCCGCTCATAGGCTGCGGCCGTGTGGGTTAGAGTGGCTTGGTCACAGCTAGCGCGGAGCAGACCATGCCTGACCAAGCCGGACCGCTTCGCCTCGGTCGTCGAAGCGTCGTTTCGCTGGGACTTGCCGTGCTTCTCGCTCCACCTGCCCGCGCCGCGGCACACGAGCTGTCGTTTGCCGAACTTTATGGGCCCAGTACCTCGGATGGCACTCCGTTGTCGCCGGCGGCGCAGGCGCTGGTTGGCCGGCAAGTCACCCTGCGCGGCTTCATGGCGCCGCCGCTGCGAGCGGAGAGCGATTTCTTCGTCCTGACGCGCTACCCCATGTCCACCTGCCCGTTCTGCTCCAACGCCGCGGACTGGCCGGTGGACATCGTGTTCGTGCGGCTGGGCCGGGCGGCGGAGACGGCGTCCCCCAGCTATGCGATCGCGGTGTCTGGCACGCTGGACGCCGGGATGCAGGCGGACCCGGCGACGGGCTTCGTCAGCATGGTCCGGGTCGTGGATGCGACGTGGCGCCGGGTTTGAGCGGGGTTACTGCACCAGGCCGAGGGACTTCAGCTTGCCGATTTCCTGCTCAACCCGCGGCAGGCCGCCGTTGGCATACAGGATGAACACCCGCTCCGCCAAGAGGTGGGTCAGCACGGGGTTGCGGTATCCGGTGTTGTAGCGGGTGGCGTCGGCCGGGTCGTAGCCGAACTTGGGCGCGAGGGTGCGCAGGAACAGCTCGCTTTGGACGACGGCGGGGCCGGTGTAGGTGTAGTCGGCGTCGGACAGGTTCTGCAGCACGTATTCATACAGCAGGTTGGACTGGTTCGGCAGGCTGGCCAGCACGTTCACCGAGCCGAGCTGCCGCACCGGCGGCAGGCGCAGCCGGCCCAGGGCGTCCTTCATCAGGTAGCCGCGCTCCACTGGGTCGATGCCGGTGATGATGGCGGCGGCGTGCAGCCAGTTGACGACGGTGAACTCGTTGCCGGCGGTCGGCGCGGCGTGGGCGGAGGCCTGGGCGATCAGGAAGGCCGGCGGCATGCCTCGGGCCATGCCCTCTGCCACGCCCAGGATGTGGTGGCCGCCGGTCTTGCTGGTGCCGGGCGCGCCCCAGGCGTCGGTCTTGCCGTTGCCGCCGAAGTTCAGCTCCGTGTATTCGGAGCCGTCGGCGTTCCATTGGAACACCATGGTCTTGGCCCAGTCGTGCCAGATGGGCGTGCCGATGGCGATGTCCTGGTCGATGAACAGGTCCGCATCGGGCTTACCATCCGTGCCGTCGCGCAGGACCGGCAGGCCGCGGGCGTCCAGGGTGCCGTAAACCCGGCGGTAGGTGTCGGCCAGGTTGACGCCGCTGCTCATGTTGACGGCGACGTGCATCGCCAGGCCGCCGGGCTCGGAGTGATGGCCGCCGAAGACGCTGCCTGGGGCGCCGATGTAGGGCAGGGGCAGCTTTGGGCATGGCGTGCCTTCGTCGCGCACGCCGGGGAAGACGCCGGCGAGGAGGCCGCCAGGGATGCGGCCGGCCTCGGATTCGTCGATCAGGCCCTCGGCGACTAACTGGGTGACGACGGCCTGCTTGCGCTCGGGCGTCAGGTTGGCGCGGCTTTTGATGCAGGTGTCGGGGTTGAAGACGGCGTCCTCGGTTTCCCGGCGGATCTGCGGGTCCCTGAGGGTGGCGGCCTGGGCCTTGATGTAGGCCATGGCGGTCGTGACCAGGGCGGAGGAGCCGGCCAGGCGTGCGGCCTCTGCGTTCCAGGCGCCCAGGCCGGTTTGGTCGGCGGCGGCGGCGTTGGCCGTTAGGGCCAGGACGGCTGCAGCGGCCAGCAGGCGGGTTGGCTTGGTCATGTTGATGCTCCCGGCGTTCCGTTCCGGGGTTAGGCTACATGGGATTTGCGGCTGGGAGTGGGCCTGATTTTCGGAAGGTTTGATGACAGGGGGCAGGCCGGTTCGCGTCGAGCGAAGGCGTTGGCGCCTTCCGTCGGCAGGGACGCCGCGGTTTGGCGGAGGGCGCTGACGCTTCTCCGCCCTACGCGGGCGTAGTCATGCGGCGGCTTCGGAACCCTTGAGGTCCGGCGTCAGGCCGCCGGGTTTACCTGGACTTCCATCCCAACCGTGATGCGCCCGGCTCCGTCCGGGATAAGGTTCATGCCGAAGATCACCCGGCCATCCTCGCCGCGTCGAAACGCCGTCAGCGTCCGCAACGGCTCGCGGTCGCGCGGGCGGGCGCCGGTCGCCTGGTCGGTCGTGATGACGACGCAGCGGCCGCAGGTCTTGGGTCCGCGGAACGGGACGGGGCCGACATGCAGGGCGGTCCACCCGTCCTCGGCCCAGGCCGGGGCGCCGGACACGACCAGGTTGGTGCGGAAGCGGTCCATCGGCACCGGCTGCGCCAAGCGGACGTTCAGGTCGTCCAGCGATGCGGCGTTGACCGCCAGCACCGGGAAGCCGTCGGCGAAGCTGACGCGGTCGTCCGGCCTGGCATACTTGGGGTCCACGCCGCGGGCCGCCGCCGGGTTGCCCATGTGGACGAGGCGGCAAGGATGGCCCAGGACGCGGGACAGCCACGCGGTGGCATCCGGCCCGGCTTCCTCCGCCTGGACCTGGTCCCGCCAGACCAGGACCTCGACCGGGACGCGCGGCAGCGGGACGTGCAGTGGGGCCATGCCGGCCGCCGACAGGGTGATCCCCCCGCGATCGGGCACCGCGGCGAGGCGGGCCATGCCGGGCAGGTCGCGCTGGGTGAGATAGCGTCCGCCGCTGTCCACCAGCATCCAGCGGCGGTCGCCCTGCAAGCCCCAAGGCTCCACGACGGCCTCCTGCACTTGGATGCCGCGCAGGCCCTTCACGGGATAGATGAACAGGGCGGCAAGGTTCATGCGGCTCAGTCCTGGCTGGGCGTCTTGCCGGTGAAGACGCCTACAAGGTCTGTCAAGTGGCCGATCTCGTCCAGCTTCAGCCCCTCGGGGACGGCCAGCTTGCGCCCGCTGCGGGCGATGCGGCGGGGTAGGCAGGCGCCCTCGAACCCCAGCTTGTGGGCTTCCTTCAGCCGGGACTCCGCCTGGGCGACCTGGCGCACCTCGCCGGACAGGCCGACCTCGCCGAAATAGACCATCCCCGCGTTGGTCGGCGTGTCGGTGGCGGCGGAGGCCAGTGCTGCGGCCACGGCAAGGTCCGCCGCAGGCTCCTGCACCCGCAAGCCGCCGGCGATGTTGAGGTAAACATCCGTGCTGCCCATGCGCAGCCCGGCGCGGGTTTCCAGCACCGCCAGCAGCATGGACAGGCGCCCGCTGTCCCAGCCGACCACCGCGCGCCGGGGCGAGCCGCCCTGGTTGGGCGCCAGCAACGCCTGCACCTCCACCAGCACTGGCCGGGTGCCTTCAAGACCGGCGAACACGGCCGATCCCGCGATGTTGCCGCGGCGCTCCGCCAGGAACAGGGCGCTGGGGTTGGGCACCTCCGCCAGGCCGCGGTCGGTCATCTCGAACACGCCGATCTCGTCCGTGGCGCCGAAGCGGTTCTTGACGGCGCGCAGGATGCGGAACTGATGGCCGCGGTCGCCTTCGAAGTACAGCACGGCGTCCACCATGTGCTCCAGGACGCGGGGGCCGGCGAGCGCGCCCTCCTTGGTGACGTGGCCGACCAGCACGAGGGAGAAGCCGCGGGACTTGGCCAGGCGGATCAGCTCGAAGCTGGTGGCGCGGACCTGGGCGACGGTGCCCGGCGCGCTCTCGATGGTGTCGAGCCACATGGTCTGGATGGAGTCTATGACGACCAGCGCCAGGTCCTTCTCGGCTTCGAGCGAGGCGGCGATATCGCGGACGTTGATGGCGGCGGCGAGGTCCAGCGGCGCGTCGGCCAGGTCCAGGCGGCGGGCGCGCAGGCGGACCTGGTCTATGCTTTCCTCGCCGCTGATATACATCACGCGCTTGCCGGTGCGGGCCAGGGTGGCGGCGGCCTGCAGCATGAGCGTGCTCTTGCCGATGCCGGGGTCGCCGCCGACCAGCACCACGCTGGCGGGCACGAGGCCGCCGCCCAGCACGCGGTCCAGTTCGCCGATGCCGGTCTCGGCGCGGGGGGGCGGCGTTGCGGTACCCTGCAGGCCGACGAAGTTGACCCGCTTGCCGGTGCTGGCGCGGCCGGCCGGGCCGGGGCGGGCTTCGACGGTTTCCTCGACGATGGTGTTCCACTCGCCGCAAGCGTCGCAGCGGCCGGCCCATTTGGGGTAGGTGGCACCGCAGTTCTGGCACACGTAGCGGGTGGTGGGCTTAGCCACGGCGGGTCCAGCGGTCGGCGAGGAGGAGGGCGGTGAGGAAGATGTGGGTGCCCGGGGCGGACTGGATTGCCTGGAAGTCGTCCAGCGCCAAACTGGCGGCCTCCACCAACTCCAAGGTGTCTGCCAAAACAAAAAAGGTCAGCAGGTCGTAATCGGCGAGGTGCCGGGCATCCTGCAACAGCCCGAAAATTGCCGCGACGTTGGTCAAGCGTGGGTCAGCCGCACCTCTGTTGAGGTAGGCTAGGGCTAGTGGAAAAGGCCTGTCCGGCGATCTTGCAGAGGCATCACAGACTTTGCGCATGGCGGTGTGGCTGAATGCACGCGCAACTTGGTTGTGCAGAATGGCATCAGCAGGCGCGACAGCCCGAGCGCCGGCGCTGGCCAGCATATGGAATAGGGCATAGTAGCTGGACGACACCGCGCGGCGCCGTTCAATCTGGCTCGGTCCCTGTTGGGCTGGGTCACTTGGCTGGGCGACGAGTGCTACAGCATGACGTTGCAGGTCACGGTGATTCACTAATTGGCGGCCGCTTCCTGACGCAGGCGTCCAGCAACACGGATGTAAGGCATGTGTTCGTCCAACACGTCGAGCAACGCCCGCCTCAGTCGGCCTTTGAGAGCGTGTATCGCGTCAACCTGCTGGCGGAGCTGGGGATGGATGCGACCGTCGTCAGGTTCGGCGTAGAACGTCACCCAAACCGCCGGGTCCCCCTCGATGTCGCCCGGTGTGACATCATAGCCATGGAGAAAGCTGGGCAGCTGTTCCTGGTCCACTATCCCGCGCACCTTACGGATGATCTCATCGTCTTTCATATGGTTGGATATAGGCGTCCTACCGCCGCAACTCCATCTGGATCGGCCCGTCGCGGCGCCCATGGGTGAACTGGTCCACCATCGCATTGCCGCTGTGCAGCAGGTCGGACGCGGTGCCCTGCCACACCAGCTTGCCATGGAACAGCATCGCCGCGCGGTCGCCGATGCGCGCCGCACTCGCCATGTCGTGGGTGATCGCGATTGCGGTGCTGCCCAGGCGCTTCACGCAGTCCACGATCAGGCCGTCGATTACCGCGCCCATGATAGGGTCCAGGCCCGTCGTCGGCTCGTCGAAGAACAGGATGTCGGGTTGCGCCGCAATCGCCCGGGCCAGTCCCACGCGCTTCTGCATGCCGCCCGACAGCTCCGCGGGCGACAGGTCTCCGACGCTGGGGTCCAGGCCGACCTGCTTCAGCACTTCGCCGGCGCGGGCGTGGGCCTCGGCACGGGGCAGGCGATTCTGCGCCAGCAGGCCGAAGGCGACGTTCTCCCAAACGTCCAGGCTGTCGAACAGGGCGCCACCCTGGAACAGCATGCCGATGTGGGCGTTCACCGCCTCCCGCTCGCGCCGGGGCAGGCCCAGGATGTTTTGGCCATCTATCTCGATGCTGCCGCTGTCCGGCTCGATCAAGCCCAGGATGCACTTCAGCAGCACCGACTTGCCGCTGCCGGAGCCGCCGATGACGACGGTGCTGGTGCCGGGCATGACGTCCAAGTCTATGCCGTCCAGCACCTGCTTGTCGCCGAACGCCTTGTGCAGGCCGCGTATCTTGATCTTGGGTTCGAGGCGGGGCGGCTCGGTCATCGGGCGAAGAACAGTTCGGTCAGCACGTAGTCGAACATCAGGATCAGGATGCTGGCCGACACCACGGCGCCCGTGGTCGCCGACCCGACGCCCTGCGCGCCGCCGCGGCTGTTGTAGCCGTGGTAGCAGCCCATCAACGCCACCAGGAAGCCGAACACCGCCGCCTTGCTCAGCCCGGCCACCACGTCGTTCGTGGTCAGGATCTGCAGCGTGTTGGCGAGATACGACGCCGGGTTGAAGCCCAGCTTCGCCGTGCTGACGAGGAAGCCGCCGAACACGCCCAGGATGTCCGCCACCACCACCAGCAGCGGCAGCGCCAGCACGCCGGCCAGCAGACGCGGGGCAACCAGGTATTTCATCGGGTTGGTGGACAAGGTGCCCAGCGCGTCGATCTGGTCGGTGACGCGCATGGTGCCGATCTCCGCCGCCATCGCAGCACCCATGCGCCCGGCTACCATCAGACCCGCCAGCACCGGCGCCAGCTCCCGCACCACGGACAGCACGACGACGCCAGCGATGGCGCTTTCGGCGTTGAAGCGGGAAAAGCCGGTGTAGCTTTGCAGCGCGATCACCGCGCCGGAGAACACCGCCGTCAGCGCCACGACCGGCAGGCTGAAGTAGGCGAACTCCTCGAACACGCCGAGGAAGATGCGGACATAATACGGCGGGCGCAGCAGGTGCGACAGCCCGGCCACGCCGAACAGCGCAATGGCGCCGGCATGGCGCACGGCGCCCAGCGTGCCGCGTCCCACGGCCGCCACCGCATCCAGGGCGCGCATCATGCCGGCAGGTAGATCCGGCGGTAGCGCGGGCCGAGCTGGGTCAGGATCTCGTAGGCGTTGGTGCCGGCGCGGACCGCCACCTCGTCCACCGGCATCCCGGGGCCGATCAGGTCCAGCCAGGCGCCGGGCTGGACGCCTGGCAGGTCGGTAACGTCGAAGGTCGCGAGGTCCATGCTGACACGCCCTACCAGCGGGACGGGTGCGCCGTCAAAACACGCCTCGGCGCGGTTGGACAGGCTGCGGGGGTAGCCGTCGGCATAGCCCACCGGAACGGTGGCGATGCGGCTGGGGCGCGAGGCGGTCCAGGTGGCGTTGTAGCCGACGCCGGCGCCGGCCGGGATGTCGCGGACTTGCAGCACCTGGGCACGCAGGCGGATGGCGGGACGCATGGGGTTGGGCTGGCCGGGGGTGGGGTTGACGCCATACAGCGCCGCGCCGGGGCGGGCGAGGTCGGAGCCGAAACCTGGCAACGAGATGCCCGAGGAGTTGGACAGGCTGCGCGGCGCCGACGGCAGGCGGGCGCAGGCGGCGGCGAAGGCGGCGTGCTGCCGGGCATTCTGCGGATCATCCGGCAGCTCGGCGGCGGCCAGGTGGGTCATCACGAACAACACGTCGATGCCATCGAGCCGGGCGGGGTCGGCGGCCAGGGCGTCCAGCTCGGCTGATGGCAGGCCGAGGCGGTTCATGCCGGTGTCCACATGCAGCAGCGCGGGAAGCGGCCGCCCGGCGGCCCGGGCCTGCGCGGCGTAGGCGTCCACTTCGGTCAGGGACCCGAGCACGGGGGCGATGCCGGTTTCGGCGTAGGTGGCGGCGTCGCCGGGCCACAGGCCGTTGAGCACCGCCAGCATGGCGCCGGGCAGCAGGCGGTGGATGGCCAGCGCCTCCTGCAGGTGGGCCACGAAGAAATGGCGGCATCCGGCGGCATGGAGCGCCGTCGCGACCTGGCATGCACCGAGTCCATAGGCGTCCGCCTTCAGCACGCCCGCGACTGGCCCGGCGTGGCGGGCGGATAGGATGCGCCAATTGGCGACGACCGCGCCAAGGTCCACCTCAAGGACCGACGCGGCGGTGGGACAGGGCATCGCCGCCCTCCTGCCTGGGTGAAGGCGCTCAGCAAAGCGGTTTTGCCCAGCCGAGGCAAATGGGCGTGAGCTGAGGCACACCGGGAAAACGGCGGGGCTGGCACAGCCAGGTTTCATCATACCTGCCTTGTTCAACGACGGTGAACAGGGGATGATCCCGGGATGAGCATCGCCGACACCGCATCTGACGACGAGGTTGCCCTGCTGCTTGCCCAGTGCGCCCAGGCCGATGGCGCCGCCTTTCGGCGCCTTTACGAGCAGCAGTCCCCGTTCCTGTATGGCGTTGCCCTCCGCATCACCCGGCAGCCCGCGCTGGCGTCCGACGCCGTGCATGACGCCCTGCTGCAAGTTTGGCGTAATGCCGCGCGCTATGATCCCGTCCGCGGCAACGCCCGCGCCTGGCTGCTCAGCCTGGTCCGGTATCGTGCGCTAGATGTGGTTAAGCGCATCAAGAAGGAGGTGCAGGCCTTGGAGGTGCCGGAGCAGGTGGACCCGGACCCCGGGGCGCTGGACCGCCTACTGTCCTCGGACGCGGGAGCGGCGCTGCACGAGTGCCTGCGCGGCATCGATCCCGAACCCCGGCGGCTGGTGCTCATGGCCTTCATGGATGGGCTGAGCCATTCCGAGCTTGCGGTCACGGTGGCCCAGCCAATAGGCAGCGTGAAGTCGGTCATTCGCCGGGCGCTGCAGGTGTTGCGAACCTGCCTTGAGGGGCGCGGGCATGAGTGACGAAGCAACCGCCGGTGGTCCCGGTGACCCCGGAGACGATCCCGACCTGGCCGCCGCGGAATACGTGCTGGGCACCCTTCCGGCGGCGCAGGCCCGCGCGATGGAGGCGCTCGCGCTGTCGGACCCCGCGGTGGCGGCGCAGATCGAGGGATGGCAGGTCCGGCTTGCTCCGTTGGCGGCCCTGGCCGTCCCGCGCCGGCCGCCGCCGGAACTATGGCGGCGCCTGGCCCTGGCTACCGGGATCGACGACGCGCAGATCCGTCGTCGCAGCCGGCGCGGCCCCGAGCGGCGCGCGCAGGGATTGTGGGATAGCCTGGGGTTCTGGCGTCTTGGCACACTCGGGGCGACGGCGGCGGCTGCAGTGCTGGCGTTCCTGCTGCTGCGCCCGCCGTCCCCGGCGCAGCCCGATTTCCTGGCGGCGCTGTCACCGGCCGGCGCACCCGGGGCCACCTTCCTGGTGCGCATCGGCCCGGACGGCTCGGCGGCGATCGTGGCAACGGCGCCGCCGGACCAGGCGCCGGGACGGGCGCTGCAGCTTTGGGCGCTGCCGGCGGGCGGCACCGTTCCGATCAGCCTTGGCGTCTTGCCGCCCAACGGGCGTGCCCAACTGCGCGCACCCACCAGCGCCGGCACGCAACTGCTGCTCAGCGACGAGCCTGAGGGCGGCTCGCCGACAGGGCAGCCCACCGGCCCCGTTCGGTATCAGGGCGCCATCACCGTCGGCGGCTGACCTTGAACGCATAGCATGGGGAACGCATGGCGCGGCTCCCGCCTGCGGGATGGCTTCCGCCATTTGCGGCCCGGCGGTCGTCGCGGGTCAGCTTAGGGTTATTGTTTGCAGGCCGGCCGGTGGCGGGCCTGAAGGCGCATCACCGGGGGCCAGATTGCCCGGCTGATCGTTGCATGTCGCCACTAAGGTGTTCGTGTCGCCGGGTGACGCTGCAAGCAATGACGTGCACTGGCGAGCTGCGGCATAGCAATTGCTAGTTGCTTTTAGTCTCGATCTTTTAGTCTCGATGGCTCGCATCTCGATGGTCCATGAGTTCTAGCGGCTTTACTGGTTGCTGCTACAGCAAGCTTGCACCACTGATCATTAAAATCCATGAACCGTTTCGCATCCGATTTCTTGCCTTCGGAGTAATGAGGAGGTTGATGCAATTCCTGGGCACGGATTGGAACGGAATGATGATGCGGTTCAAACGTGACAGGCCAGCATTCAGCCGCCTGGCTTATCGGCCATCGGCGGTGCCGGTTTGGCCAGTTCTGGGAAGGGCTGCGGCTTTTCGTATCACCGGACCGGAATGCAAGCGTGCGGAGGACTGACACCTTGGCGAGTTACGATCAGGATACCCTGCGTGTGCTGCTCATCGAGGATGAAGCGGAGGTCGCCCGCGCGATCTTGCGAGGATTTACCCGGGCTGGGCTGATAGCCATTTGTGCGAGCAGCGGACACGCAGCCTTGGACTTGAAAAGCAACTTCAAGCCGCATGTCGTGCTGTTGGACCAGGTTCTTCCCGACATGGACGGACGGTCATTGGTTGCCATGCTCGGCTCGCCAAGGAACTGCGGCGTCATAGTGCTGTCCGGCATGCTGGACGAGGCGGACCAGGTAATTGGCGGGGATTTCGGCGCCGACGACTTTGTTGCCAAGCCGCCGCACATGCGGGAACTCGTCGCCCGGATCCGTGCCGTCCATCGCAGGGTAAATCTGCTTGGCAACCGGGCCCGTACGGTGCCCGGCCGGCAGTTGGGAGCCGGGGCCTAGGGACTGGCGGAGCCTACACAGGTAGTCACCGCGCCCGCCGCCGCTGTCCACCATGTCCTTCGTGACCGTGAGCAGCCCGGCGAAGCGGCATTTCCCGATCAGACGTGCGGGCTGGTTTCCCTGCATCTCCACACCGCAAGCGGTTTGCGGTGTTGGGTGACCAACGGCTGGCCCTGGACGCGGCTGGCGTCAGTCATCTCCGGCATGGATCACGTCCAGGTCGGCAAAGCGGGTGAACTCGCCCTCGAACAGCACGTCTATCTTGCCGGTCGGCCCATGCCGCTGCTTCTCGATCAGGATCTCGGCCTTGTTGTGGACCAGCTCCATGTCGCGCTGCCACTTGTCCAGCGCGGACTGGAACTTGTCCTCGCTGTCGAAGGCCATCTGCTTCGGGGCGCGCTGCTGCAGGTAGTATTCGTCGCGGTAAACGAACAGCACCATGTCGGCGTCCTGCTCGATGGTGCCGGATTCGCGCAGGTCCGATAGTTGCGGCCGCTTGTCCTCGCGGCTTTCCACGGCGCGGGATAGCTGGGACAGCGCCAGGACCGGTACCGCCAGCTCCTTGGCGATCGCCTTCAGCCCCTGGGTGATCTGGCTGATTTCCAGCACCCGGCTTTCCGGCTTGGTGCCGACGCTCGGACGCATCAGTTGCAGGTAGTCGATCACCACCAGGCTTAGCCCCTTGGTCCGCTTCAACCGCCGGCACCGGGTGCGCAGCGCCGAGAGGGTGATGGCCGGGGTGTCGTCTATGTGCAGCGGCAGCCCGGCGATCTCCCGGCTGACCTGCACGAAGCGGTCGAAGTCCTTCTGGCCGATCTCGCCGCGGCGGATGCGGTCGCCGGACACCCGGGCTTCCTCGGCCAGCAGGCGCGTTGCCAACTGCTCCGCGCTCATTTCCAGGGAGAACACCGCGACCGATCCCTTGGGCAGCGCGTTCGGGTCGGCAGACCGCGCCTCGCGCACCAGGGCATGGGCGGCGCCGAAGGCGATCTTGGTGGCAAGCGCCGTCTTGCCCATGCCGGGGCGGCCGGCGAGGATCATCAGGTCGGAGGGGTGCAGGCCGCCGGTCTTCTTGTCCAGGTCGCGCAGCCCGGTGCTCAGGCCGCTCACGTGGCCGGCCCGGCGGAACGCCCGCTCCGCCCCCAGGATCGCGTCGGTCAGCGCCCGCTCGAAGGTGACGAAGCCGCCGTCGTTGCCGCCCTGGGTCGCCAGGCGGAACAGCTCCGACTCGGCCAGCTCGATCTGCTGGCGGCCGTCCAGCTCGGCCTCCATGCCGAAGGCGTTGTTGACGACGACCTCGCCGATGTCGATCAACTGCCGGCGCAGCCAGGCGTCGTGGACGGCGCGGCCATACTCGCCGGCGTTGATGATGCCGACCATCGCCATCAGCAGTTGGGCGAAGTAGGCGGTGCCGCCGACCTCGTCGAGCAGGCCGGAATGCTCGAACTCCGCCTTCAGGGTCACGGCGTCGGCCAGTTGACCCGCCTCCACCCGGCGCACGATGGCCTGGTAGATGCGGCCGTGCACGGGGTCCACGAAGTGCTCGGGCGACAGGAACTCGCTAACCCGCTCATAGGCCTTGTTGTTGGCCAGCAGCGCGCCCAGCAGGGCCTGCTCCGCCTGCTGGTTGGAGGGCGGCTGGCGCTGGGACAGGCCGAGCAGCGGGGAGTTGATCTCGTTCATGGATCGCGCAGCATAACCCATCTAGCCAGGTCCGGGCAGAGTCCCCGCCTGTGGATGGCTGTGGATTAGGGGGACAACGCCGGATGTGGCTCTCGGGCCACGGTGGCGCCGGGCTGCCATAGGTAGTCGCGGGTCAGCGGAACCGCGTCCACCGACGCCGCAAGCTGCATCTGCCAGACCATGTGGCCGGTGTGGCGGAATGCCAGCTCGGCGCCGGCGAGGTAGAACTCGAACATGCGGCAGAAGCGCTCGTCGTAAAGTGCGGTGACTGCGTCGTGCCGGGCCAGCAGGTTGTTGCGCCAGTGCCGCAGGGTTTCGGCGTAGTGCAGGCGCAGCACCTCCACGTCGGTGACATGGAGGCGGCTGGCTTCGACGGCGGGCAGAACCTCGCTGAGCGCGGGGGAGTAGCCGCCAGGGAAGATATATTTGGCGAGCCAGGCATTCGTGGTGGCGGGGCCGTGGCTGCGGCCGATGCTGTGCAGCAGCGCCACCCCGTCCGGCGACAGTACCCGGCGCAGCACGCCGAAGAAACTGCGGTAATGGTTGACGCCCACATGCTCGAACATGCCGACGGAGACGATGCGGTCCCATTCTCCGGCGAGTGCGCGGTAGTCCAGCAGCTCGAACCGCACGCGGTCCTGCAGCCCGGCGTCCACGGCGCGGGCGCGAGCGGCGGCGAGCTGTTCTTCGGACAGGGTGATGCCGGTGACGTGGACGCCGTGCTCGCGCGCCAGCGTCAGCGCCATGCCGCCCCAGCCGCAGCCGATGTCCAGCACGCGCAGGCCCGGGCGGAGCAGCAGCTTGGTGGCGATCAGGCGCTTCTTGGCGGCTTGGGCCTCGTCCAGGGTTTCGTCGCCGGTTGGGAAGTAGGCGCAGGAATACTGGCGGTCGGCGTCCAGCAGCAGGGCATACAGCCGCCCGTTCAGGTCGTAGTGATGCGCGGCGTTGCGGCGGGCGCGGGCGGCGGGGTTGAACTGCGCCCAGCGCTTCAGCGCGGCGGAGAGGAGGCCGTGCAGGGCCATCACCGGCTGCCGGCCGCCCTGCACGAGGTTGGTCATCAACAGATCCAACGCGTCGTAGATGGTGCAGCCGTCTGGGGCGATGGCGCCGTCCATGTAGCCTTCGCCGAGCGCCAGCCCGGGGTTCAGCACCATGCGGCGAACGGCGGCCCAGTCCGATACTGTGAAGGCGACGGCCGGGCCGGGCGCGCCCTCGTGGCGGGATACATGGCCGTCGGGGTAGCGGACCTGCAGGCTGCCGACGACGAGGAAGCGCCGGATCAGGCTGTCCAGGGCGTAACGCATGGCTTCTCCGGATGCACGGGCCAATGGGTTAGCGATGAACGGTGGGGGTGGCTAGTCCCTCGTGGGACTGTGTTGGCTTCCTCTCCCTCCGGGAGAGGGGTAGGGTGAGGGAGGCCGCATGGATTGTTTTTGGCTCGTGGCGTGGTGGTTTTTCCAATAATTTAAGGCTGGCGCTTGCCCGCCCCCTCACCCCGGCCCTCTCCCAGAGGGAGAGGGGGAAGTGGTTCACACTTTGACGACCTGCTTGTAGAGGGCGGCGTACTCTCGTGCCGGGCCGGCCCAGCCGACCTCGGCGCGCATGGCGTTGCGCTGCATCTGTGCCCAGTCGGACGGGCGCGCCCATAAGGCTGCGGCCCGGGCCAGCGCGCCTTCGAGGGCCGGGAGGGTCACGGGCGAGAAGGTGATGCCCGTTGCGACGCCCGCGGCGAGGCCGACAGGGTTCGCATCTATGAGGGTGTCGGACAGTCCGCCCACCCGCGCCACCACCGGCATCGCGCCGTAACGCAGGGCGCACATCTGCACGAGGCCGCACGGCTCGAACCGCGATGGCACCAGCACGGCGTCGGCGCCGGCCTGGATTGCATGGGCCAGCGGCTCGTCGAAGCCGATCACCGCCGCGACCTGGCCGGGGTGCGCGATGGCCGCGGCGGCAAGGCCGCGCTCCAGCGCCGGGTCGCCGGCGCCGAGCACGACGAGCTGCGCGCCATGGGACAGCAGGGCGGGGATCGCGTCCAGCAGCAGGTCCATGCCCTTCTGATGCGTCAGCCGGCTGATGGCGCCGAACAGCAGCGCGGCAGGGTCTGGCGTCAAGCCGGTGAGCTTCTGCAGCGCCGCCTTGTTGCGCGGGCGCCGGCGCAGGCGGGCGACGCTGAACTGCGCGGTGATGTGCGGGTCGGCCGCGGGGTCCCAGACTCCGGTGTCCAGCCCGTTCAGGATGCCATGTAGGTCGGTGGCCCGGC
This sequence comes from uncultured Acetobacteraceae bacterium, assembly GCA_964242325.1. GTDB lineage: Bacteria > Pseudomonadota > Alphaproteobacteria > Acetobacterales > Acetobacteraceae > DASWOJ01. Next base: position 30,093 of record CAXTCI010000011.1, on the reverse strand, counting down.
TCCGCAGCAGGCCATCGAGGCCCATGCCGTCCTCCGGCGTCATGATCTCCGCGGCATAGGTGGGGGAGACCGTCGTGATCCCGTCCGACAGCAGCAGCCCGGCCTTGAGCGTGCCAATGCCGCCGTAGAACTCCAGCCCGTTGATGCTCCAGGCCGCATCCGGCAGGCCGAGCGTGCCGAACATCTCGGCGGGGAAGCGGCCCTGGAATGCCAGGTTGTGGATGGTCGTCACCGTCGCGGGCCGGGTGCCGCCGCCGAAGTGCAGGTAGGCCGGCGCCAACGCCGCCTGCCAATCATGGGCGTGGACCACGTCCGGCGCCCAGCCGCCATCGCCGCGGCCCAGCATCGCCCCCACCTGCGACAGCGCCGCGAAGCGGGCCAGGTTGTCCGGCCAGTCCGCTCCGTCCGGCCCGCCATAGGGCGACCCCGCCCGGTCATACAAGTGCGGCGCGTCCAGCGCATACAGCGACAGCCCGGACGCAGTGCCAGCCAGCACCCGGGCCGGGCCGCCGAACAGGTCCGGCAGGTCCAGCACCGGTGACGCCTTCTGCAGCGCCTTCATCACCGCGGGGTAGCCGGGCACGAGGCTGCGCATCTCCACCCGTGCATGCGACAGCGCGCCCGGCAGCGCGCCGGCTACATCGGCCAGGCCGCCGGTCTTGATGATGGGGTAGATCTCGGAGGTAACGGAAAGAACGCGCATCGCCGTCATGCCAGGCGGCATCCGCTCTGGCCTTGCATCATCGCGCGGATTGTCGTGCTGCAAGCGGCTCGCGATGGCTGGGTGGAACGGTCGGGGTCGGCACGGTTGGTCATCGGCATCAGCCCTGCAGCTTGTCAATCATCGGTTGGGTGATCAGGCACACGCCCCGTTCCGTACGGCGGAACCGGGCGGCGTCGGCGACCGGGTCTTCGCCGACCACCAGCCCCTCCGGGATATGCACGCCGCGGTCCACCACGACGTTCTTCAGCCGGGCATGGCGGCCGACCTGGGTGTAGGGGAGCAGCACGCCACCCTCGACCGTGCTCCAGGAATGGGTGTGGACGCCGGTGAACAGCAGCGAATGGCGGACGGACGCGCCCGACACGATGCAGCCGCCGGACACCAAGCTGCTGATGGCGAAACCGCGGCGTTCGTCCTCGTCGTGCACGAACTTGGCGGGCGGGGTGATCTCGCCAAAGGTCCAGATCGGCCACTCCACGTCATACAGATCGAGGCCGGGCACGAAGTCGGTGAGGTCTATGTTCGCTTCCCAGTAGGCATCCACCGTGCCCACGTCGCGCCAATAGGCCTGGTTCTCATGCGATGAGCGCACACAGGAGCGGGTGAAGCGGTGCGCCACCGCCTTGCCGTGCTTGACGATGTTGGGGATGATGTCCTTGCCGAAGTCGTGGCTGCTGTCGGCCCGCGCCGCGTCGGCCCTGAGCTGCTCGAACAGGAACCGGGTTTCGAACACGTAGATGCCCATGCTGGCGAGCGCCTGGTCGGGACTGCCGGGGATGCCCGGCGGGTCCTTGGGCTTCTCCAGGAAGGACAGGATGCGGTCGTCCGTGTCCACCGCCATGACGCCGAAGGCGGTTGCCTCCATGCGCGGCACCTCGATGCAGCCCACCGTCACGTCGGCTTCGGTGTCCACGTGCTGCTGCAGCATCAGCTCGTAGTCCATCTTGTAAACGTGGTCGCCGGCCAGCAGCACGATGAAGTGGGGGGCGTAGCTCTCGATGATGTCTATGTTCTGGAAGACGGCGTCAGCGGTGCCGGCATACCAGCTCGTTTCGCTGACGCGCTGGCTAGCAGGCAGGATGTCGAAGCTTTCGTTGCGCTCGGGGCGGAAGAAGTTCCAGCCGCGCTGCAGGTGGCGGATCAGGCTGTGCGCCTTGTACTGGGTGGCGACGCCGATGCGCCGGATGCCGGAATTGAGCGCGTTGGACAGGGCGAAGTCGATGATGCGCGACTTGCCGCCGAAGTAGACGGCGGGCTTGGCGCGCACGTCCGTCATCTCCATCAGCCGGCTGCCGCGCCCCCCCGCGAGCACGTAGGCCATGGCGTAGCGGGCCAGCGGCGCGCTGGACGCGGCGGCACCGAGGGAGCGTGCGGGGAAGGGCGGGATCATGCGAGACTCCCCAGGGTGGACTTCGCCCCCCAAACTTCGTCGGCGTATTCCCTGATCGTGCGGTCGGAGGAGAACCAGCCGACCCCTGCCGTGTTCATCACCGACTTGTACCACCAGGCCGCCGGGTCCTGCCAGGTGCTGGCGACGACCCGCTGCTGCGCCAGGTAGCTTTCGAAGTCGGCGCCGACCAGGAAGGTGTCGCGTTCCAGCATGTCGGCGATCAGGCCGGCATAGCGGTCCGGCTCGCCCGGCGAGAACACGCCGGAGCGTATGCCCTGCAGCGCCTGGGACAGGGCGCGGGAGGCCTCGACGTCCTCGTAGGCCGCGAGGCCGCGCCGGGTGCGGGCGGCGACCTGCTCGGCGGTCATGCCGAAGATGAAGATGTTGGCGGCGCCGACCCGGTCGCGGATTTCCACGTTGGCGCCGTCCAGCGTGCCGATGGTGACAGCCCCGTTCAGCGCCAGCTTCATGTTGCCGGTCCCCGACGCTTCCATCCCCGCGGTGCTGATCTGCTCGGACAGGTCGGCGGCGGGGATGATCTGCTCGGCCAGGCTGACGTTGTAGTTCGGCAGGAAGACGATCTTGAGCCGGCCGGCGACGGAGGGGTCGCCGTTCACGACCTGCGCCACGTCGTGCGCCAGGCGGATCACCTGCTTCGCCAGCTTGTAGCCCGGTGCGGCCTTGCCGGCGAAGATCTTGACCCGCGGCGCCCAGTCCTGCGTCGGCTCCGCCCGGATCGCGTTGTATAGCGCCACGGCGTGCAGCACGTTGAGCAGTTGGCGCTTGTACAGGTGGATGCGCTTGATCTGCACGTCGAACATCGCGTGCGGGTCCACGGCGATGCCGACGCGTTCGGCGATCAGCGCGGCCAATGCGTCCTTGCGTCCCTGCCGCTCCCGCTTGAAGGCCGCCTGGAAGGCGGGGTCGGCGGCGTGGGACCGCAGGTCTTGCAGCGCCTCGGGATCGTGCAGCATGCGGGGTCCGATGGCGTCCACGATCAGCCGGGTCAGCCCGGGGTTGGCGCGGTGCAGCCAGCGGCGAAAGGTGATGCCGTTGGTCTTGTTGTTGATGCGTCCGGGGTAGATGGCGTTCAGGTCGGCGAACACCGTCTGCTGCATCAGGGCAGTGTGCAGCGCCGACACGCCGTTGATCGAGTGCGACCCCATGAAGGCCAGGTGCCCCATGCGGACCCGGCGCCCGTGCCGCTCGTCGATGACAGATGCCGCGCGCAGCACCTGGTCCGCCGCCGGGCCGGTGGTGGCGCCCAGGGACACGCGCACGCCCTCCAGGTGGCGGCCGTTCAGCAGGTAGATGATCTGCATGTGCCGGGGCAGCAGGCGTTCCATCAGAGGTACGGCCCAGGTTTCCAGCGCCTCGGGCAGCAGGGTGTGGTTGGTGTAGCCGAAGGTGGCGACGGTGATGCGCCAGGCTTCGTTCCACTCGACGGCGTGCACGTCCAGCAGCAGGCGCATCAGCTCGGCGACGCCGATGGCGGGGTGGGTGTCGTTGAGCTGGATGGCGGCCTTGTCGGGGAGCGTCGCCACGTTGCCGAACTGCTCGACGTGGCGGCGCAGCAGGTCCTGCAGGGAGGCGGAGGCGAAGAAGAACTCCTGGCGCAGCCGCAGCTCCTGGCCGGAGTCGCTTTCGTCGCCGGGATACAGCACGCGGGAAACGGCCTCGGTGCGGACGCGGTCGCGCAGGGCGCCGACGTGGTCGCCGCGGTTGAAGTCGTCCAGGTGCATCGGCTGCCCGGCGCGCGCGGACCACAGGCGCAGGGTGTTGGCGTGCTGGCCGGCGCCGGTCGCGGTCTCGCCGCCGATGACCGGCGTGTCGTAGGCGATGGCGGACAGGGTTTCCGCCGGGGTCCAGACATAGGCGGTGCGCCCGTCCGGATGCGTCTGCGCGCCGACGGTGCCGCCGAAGCCGATGGGGTAGGCGACCTCTGGCCGCTCAAACTCCCAAGGGTTGCCGAAGCGCAGCCAGTCCTCCGGCAGCTCCTCCTGCACACCGTCCCGCAGGACCTGGCGGAACAACCCGTGCTCGTAGCGTATGCCGTAGCCGAAGGCGGGGATGCCCAGGGTCGCCATGCTTTCCATGAAGCAGGCGGCGAGGCGTCCCAGGCCGCCGTTGCCGAGGGCGGCATCCGGCTCCTGTTCCTTGATGCGGTCGAGGTCCACGCTCTCGGCGGCGAGCGCCGCGCGCACCGGGTCGAGCAGGCCGAGGTTGCCGATACAGTCGAACAGCAGGCGGCCGATCAGAAACTCCAGGGACAAGTAGTAAACCCGCTTCGCGCCGGTCTCGTAGGTGACGCGGGTGCTGTCGAACCAGCGGTCCACGATGGTGTCCCGCACGGCCAGCGCGGTGGCGACGAACCAGTCGCGCTCGCTTGCCGTGATCGGCGACTTGCCGACTTGGTAGGTCAGCTTGGCCATGATGCGCGCCCGCCAGGTGTCGGTGTCGGACGTGGCGACGTCTAGGGGCGCGGGGTGATCCATGGGGACCTCATCAGGCGTCGGATGTTACGGTGTGGCCGCCCTGACCTTCGCATCCCCCGTCCAATCCCGCCAGAGGAGGATGAGCGCCGCCATGATGGCCGGGCCAACGAACAGGCCAATCAGGCCGAAGGTTTCGACCCCGCCCAGGATGCCCAGCAGCACCCACAGGAAGGGCAACTGGGTCGCGCCGCCGATCAGCACCGGGCGTATGGCGTGGTCGGCGGCAAAGATCAGGATCATGCCGACCGCGAACAGCACGATGGCGGCCGTGGTGCTGCCGGCTGCCAGCACCAGCAGGCAGGCCACTGCCAGGATGACGGGTGCGCCCATCGGGATGATGGCCGCAACCGCCGTCAGCGCTCCCAGCAGCACCGGGTGCGGCGCGCCTGCAAAGCCGTAGCCGATGCCCAGCAGCAATCCCTCGCCCAAGCCTACCAGGACCATGCCGTTCACCGTGCCGTGGATGGAGGCGACGATCTGCCGCCCGACTTCCTCCCCATGCGGCCCGACCAGGCGGCGACTGGCGATCTGCATCCGCCCCATCAGCTCGGCGCCGTCGCGATACAGGAAGAACAGGGTCACCAGGGTGAAGCCGAACAGCAGGCCCCGGCGCGCCACCTGCTCGCCCACACGGCGCCCGGTTTGCAGCATGTCCGTCCGGTCCAGCCGGCCGAGCAGGGCGGCGGCGTCATCCGGATGCGCCAGGTTGGCGTCCCACCATGCCGACGCCTGCGGCCCGGCCAGGGGCAGGTGGGCCAGCCAATCCGGGGGCGCGGCGCCATGCAGCCGGGCCTCATTGATCCAGTGGATGGTCGTCCCTGCCTCATGCCCAGCCTGCAAGGCCACCAGCGCCAGTGGCACCACGAACAACAGGGTGGCGCCGACGGTGAACAGCAGCGGCATCAGGACGTTGTGACGCCCGGGGCCGAACCGGGCCTCGGTCCGCCCGTATAGCGGCCAGGTGGCGATGGCCAGGATGCCGGCCCAGATCAGGGCGTGCAGAAAGCCCTCCAGCACGTAGGTGCCAAGCGCGATCAGCGCGAGGGACAGGGCGATCCGCGCGAGGCTTTGCCCGCGCAGCAGCGAGGCCGGCGGTTTTGACGGGGCCGCGACGGGTATGATGACCGCTTGCGGGGCGGGCATGGCTGCCGCCAGTGCGGTAGAGGTGGCGGCTGTTTGCTCGGTGGAAGGCGAGGTGATGTCCACGGAACCTGCTGTCATGGTGAGGTTGGTTCGGCTTATAGGCCTATAGCATGGCAACGCAGCCTGGGCAGCCTTGTTCCCAGGCCGGATTGAAGGGGGCGGGCGTGGGCGAAACCGGGACTGGACGTGCGGGGCCGACGGATTGGCGGACCGATGGGGTGCGGGTGATCCCTGGGGATAGCCTGGACACCAACACGCCGCAAACGCCGGGCATGAACCGGGCGGCGGCGATCAACTTCGCCCGCGTGGGCGCGCAGCGGATCTGGGCCGGGACGGTCCACATCCACCCGGACGCCAAGACCGGCGCGCACCATCATGGCGCGCTGGAAAGCGTGATCTACGTGATCCGCGGGCGCGCCCGGATGCGCTGGGGTGATAGGCTGCAATGGGTGGCGGAGGCCGGGCCGGGCGACTTCATCTTCATCCCGCCCTATGTGCCGCACCAGGAGATCAATGCCTCCACCGAGGAAACGCTGGAGTGCGTGCTGGTGCGCAGCGACCAGGAGGCGGTGGTGGTGAACCTGGACATCGAGCCGGTGGAGCGGCCGGAGGGGGTGGCGTGGGTGGACCCGATCCATAAGGCGGAGGGTGGAGCGTAGGACGTAGACGCCCAGAGGCATGGTGGCGGAGGCGTGGTGGCGCCTGGTCAGGCTGCCGCCGGCTTCCAAGCCGTGATCGGCAGGCCGTCGTGGTGCTGGTTCACGATGCCGAACGGCCGGTAATCGCCGGCCTGCACGCGTATCTCGCAAAAACCAGCCCGTTCCAGCATCGCAAGTACGTCGGCAAGCCCGAACTGGCGCATTTCCAGCACGTCGCCGGGACCGCCGTGGAACACCAGGTCCGTTCCGAGGCGAAGCTGTCCGTCACGGGTGCGGTAAACCAAGCCCCACGTGCCCTCGACCTCCACCAGCTTGCCCGATGTGAAGTCCGGGAAGTGCTCCCGGGTCGGCTGTCCCTGGGCGTAGGGGACGGTGAGGACCAGGAAGCCACCCGGCTTCAGCATGGCCGCAAGGTTGTCCACGGCCGCCTGGACCGGCGGCGCAACATGCTCCAGCACCTCCGAGCAGACGACGAAGTTGCAGTTGCCGCGGTGCACGTCCGGCAGCGGGCGTGAGATGTCGAGCCTGGGATCCTGGTGGAGAAAGGTGTTGGTGTAGCTGAACGCCTTGGCAAACCCCGTGGCGTAGCCGTCCCAGTCGCTCATGCCCAGCCCGCGCACGCCCTTCGCCCGGGGGAAATCCGGCAGGATCAGCGGACGCTGGAACAGGGCCATGCCGACATGGTGCACGATGCTGCGCATCCGGACCGACGACCCGCATCCAAAGCAAGACGCGTCCTCCCGCGCCACTTTGGCGGCCGGCGTGTGCTGGCGGCTGCCGCAGCAGTTGCACAGGAAGTCGATGTAGCTGTCGTCGGTCATCGGGGTCCCTGGGACAGGCGTGTCTTACCCGATGCGGGGCCGCGCCGGGCTGCGGAGACCTTGCACCGTCCCGCATCCGCGGCAACCCCAGGCTCCCACGCCGGAGTCCCCAGGGAACCTGCGGCTCCTCCGCCCTTGTCAGCAAAACCGCCTTATGGCACCAGCGCGGTCCATGCTGGATCGGGGAAGCCGCATGGATGTTCAGTCCGCGATCCAGGACGTAGAGCGGGCGATCTGGGGGCAGGACCCCGGGGCCTTGCTGCGCCTTCCGCCGATCCCGCCCGAGAGTTGGCCGGGTTCGGTGCAGCAGGACTGCCGTGCCTTCGGCCTCGATGCGCCGCTGCAGCACCCGGCGGCGGCCCTGCCGGGCAATCCGGGCATCGCCGTCGTGATGATGGTGAAGGACGAGGCCGACATCATCGGCCATAACCTTGCCTGGCTCTATTTCATCGGCGTCCGGCGTTTCGTGATCTCCGACAACGGCTCGGCCGACGGCACCGGCGCCGCCATCGAGGCGTTCCAAACCCGGCATGACGAGGCGGAGGTCGTGGTGATCGCCGACCCGCTGGTCAGCTACGTGCAGAGCCTGAAGACCACGGGGATGCTGCGCTATGCCCTGTCCATCTGGCCCGACCTGCGGTGGGTGTTCCCGCTGGATGCAGATGAGTTCCTGATCCCGTCGCAGGGTTTTGGGGTGCTGGACGGTTTGCCGGGGAGCGTCGAGGTGATCACCATCCCCAAGGTGATCCACTTCCGCCACCGCCTGGGCGGCGAGGCTGAGACGGGGTCGCCGCTCGGCGCCATGGCGCTGCGCAGCCCGCTGTTCTGCGTGCCGCCCAAATGCGCCTGCCGGGCCGGGCTGCATCTGACGATAACCGGCGGCAACCATCACATCCGGCGCGTGGACGGGCACAGCCCGGGGCATCGGGGCGGCCTGTCCCTGGGCTTATATTACCGCGAGTTCCAGACCCGCAGCTTCGAGCACTTTCTCAGGAAGGTCAGGAACGGCGGCAGGGCGATTCTGGCCGCAAAGGCCGAGGGCAGGGTGGAGGGCGGCGAGCATTGGCTGCGCTGGTTCGACGTGCTGCAGGCCGAGGGCGAGGCCGGTTTGCGGGCGACCTATGAAAGCGAGTGCGTCCGGGGAGCCGATCCCAACTTCGTGCTCGACCCGTTCCACGGCGTCGTGGGCGCATAGAACGTGCCTCGCGTTCCTGACCCGCTGCTTCCGGCGGCGCCGTTGCACGACGGCGGCATCGTCCGCCTGGTCCTGCCGGCGCCGGCGGATGGGACAGGGGCGCTGGCTGGGCTGGCCCTCATGCTGGACGATGTCTTTGCCGGGGTGATGCCGGTGGTCCCCGATGGTTCGGGCGCCGGCCGTTGCGTCAACGTCGCCCTGCCCACGCACCAGCTTGCCGCGCAGCTCGACCTGTTCGACCCGGCGACCGGCCGCAGCGTGCTGCCCGCGCCGGTTCCCGTCCTGGACCGTTATCGCTGCACGCTCGATGCCCTAGCGACCAGTCGCGGAGAGGTTTCGGGCAGGGTCAGGCTTGCCTCCTGGTTCGGCCCGGCCGTCATGGTCGAGCTGGCGCATGAGGACCAGGTCCTGGCACAAACAATCGCCGTGCGGGGCACCGCCGATGGTGCTGCCGCCGCATTTCCATTCATTCTCCGCGTGCCCAGCCTCATCCCCGTCAACGGGGTCCTGCGCCTGCAGCTCCGCGTCGGCGCCCATCTTGCCGCCACCGTTGAGCTGTCGCCGTCGGACATGGGGTATGCCGGCTACCTCGACAGCACCACGGAGCAGGTGCAGGGCTGGGTGGTCAGCCTGGGGCAGCGGCGCCAGCGCGTTGCGGTGGACATCTGGATTGATGGCGCCGTCGTCGCCACCGTGCCGGCCAACGCCCTGCGCACGGACGTGCGCGCCATCGGGATCACTGCGGACCGCTGCGGCTTCAGCTATGCCCTGCCCGTAGGCTTCGACGACACCAAGGGCTACACGCTTGCCGCGACGCTCGCCGGCACCGGCATCCACCTGTGCGGCAGCCCGCGGCAGGTGCCGCCGAACCTGAGCCTGGAGGGCTACTTCGACAGTTGCCACGGCACCTCGGCTTACGGCTGGGCGATAGACCGCCGCCGGCCAAAGGCGCCCGTGGTGGTGGAGGCGGTGCTGTCCGATGGCCGTGTCATGGGCCGGGCTGAGGCTAAGATGTTCCGTGGTGACCTGCTGGACGCCGGTTTGGCGGATGGGCTGTGCGCGTTCAAGATAGATGTCGGGTCCCATTTCAGGGAGCTTCTGGGTCAGCAAATGCTGGTGCGGGTCGCGGGCACGGAGCTGTATCTGCCGGGGTCGCCCCGCACGGTGGAACTAAATCCCAACCTGGTCCGCTTCACCCGGCGCCAGGAGGAGGTGGCGGCAAAGGTGCTGCCACGGCTGAAGCGGCGGCTGAACCAGGGCGCCGGCGACCTCGGCATCTCCATCGTCATGCCGGTCTACAACACGCCGGCGGATATGCTGATGGAGGCCATCGCCAGCGTGCACGCCCAATGGTGCGACCGGTGGGAGCTGATCTGCGTCAACGATTGCAGCACGGAGCCGCATGTGGCGCGGACGCTGCAATACGCCGCCGCGCGCGACGCCCGCATCCGCGTCCTGCACGCCCCGGTGAACGGCGGCATCGCCGCGGCCACCAACTTCGGTTTGCGGGTCGCGCGCTACCCTTATGTCGCGTTCATGGACCACGACGACGTCATCGAGCCGGATGCGGTCTGGCAGTTGGTGCGCGCCGCCCACCTGACCGACGCGGACCTGCTGTATTCCGATGAGGCGACGACGGACGAGGACACGACGGGCATCGCCGACGTGAAGTGCCGGCCGGCGTTCAGCTGGGATTATTACCTGTCGCACCCCTACTTCGTGCACATGGTCTGCGTCCGTACCGCCATCGCCCAGGCGGCCGGCGGCTGGGACGTGTCCATGCCGATCAGCGCCGACGTGGACTTCGTGCTGCGCGTGCTGGAGCGGTCGCGGACCGTGGCGCACGTGCCGGCGGTGCTGTATCGCTGGCGCACCCATGCGGGAAGCGCCGGGCACGCGGCGCAGTCCCAGGTGATGGCGGCGACGCGCGGGGCGCTGCAGCGCCACCTGGACCGCTGCGGGACGGGCGCGGTAGCGGCGGACGGGGTGGCGTTCAACCAGTTCGATGTGACGTGGCCGGCGGCGCCGGGCCAGATCGTGATCGTGATCCCGACCAAGAACAAGGCGGACCTGCTGCGCACCGCCATCGAGAGCATCGAGCGCACGGCGGCCGGCGCCGACTACCGCATCGTCGTCATAGACCACCAGAGCACGGAGCCCGCGGCGAAGCGTTATCTGGCCACCCTGGCGCGCACCCACACCGTCATGCCGTATCGGGGCGAGTTCAACTACGCCCGGATGAACAACCTGGCGGTCCGCACCCATGGCGCCGGCGCGGAGTTCGTGCTGTTCCTCAACAACGACGTCGAGGCATTGCACGATGGCTGGCTGGACCGGATGCGCCGGCTGGCGGCGCGTCCGGACGTGGGCTGCGTCGGCGCGTTGCTGCTGTATGCCGACCGGCGGGTGCAGCATGCCGGCGTCATCCTGGGCTTCAACGGCTCGGCCGACCACGCGATGAAGTTCACTGACGCCTACCTGGACGGGAAGGAGCGGCGGAACCTGGGCTACAACTGCTCCCTGACCTCCGTGCGGGATTACTCCGCCGTGACGGCGGCCTGCATGATGATGCGGCGTGAGGTGTTCGACGCCGTGGGCGGCTTCGACGAGGACTTCGCCGTTGGCTTCAACGACACCGACCTGTGCCTGCGCCTGCGCGGGCGCGGCTTGAAAGTGCTGTATGACGGCGGCTCCGTGCTGTTCCACTACGAGAGCGCGACGCGCAGCGACACCAAGCAAATCCTGCATCCTGAGGACACTGGGCGCCTGCTGACCCGGTGGCGCGGCATCCTGGACGAGGGTGACCCGTTCTACAGCCCGTTGCTGAGCGACCGCGTGCAGGACCACGTGCTGCGGGAAGACCCGGGCTGCCGCATCGTCCATCCGCCGCGGGTGACCCGGATCAACCTGGTGCGCCCGGCTGCGGCACCTCCGCAGCCCGTCTCGCCGCCCGCTCCCACGCGCCGACGCAGCCGGCAGCCGGCCTGACCGCCATGCAGGGCTGCCCACACCCGGGCGGCTCCACCGGTGATACGAAGCGCATTGCCCGGCCTGCCCACCGATGGCAGGTTGCGCCCGCGCCACGGTGGTGCAACCAAGGCTAGACTACACGCATGACCCACGGCAGGATACCTGGCACGCCATGAAGATACTTGTCACCGGCGGCTGCGGCTTCATCGGCTCGGCCGTGATCCGGCATCTGATCCGCACGACCGGGCATACCGTCGTGAACGTGGACAAGATGACCTACGCCGCATCCGAGGATGCGCTGGAGGAGGCGCGCGGCAGCAACCGCCACATCCTGATCCGCGCCGATATCACCGATGCCCCGGCGATGCAGCAGGTCTTCGCCACGCACCAGCCCGATGCGGTGATGCACCTGGCCGCGGAAAGCCACGTGGACCGTTCGATAGACGGACCCGCGCCGTTCATCCACACCAACCTGGTCGGCACCTTCGTGCTGCTGGAAGCCGCGCGGACCCATTGGGCCGCTCTGGACGCGGCGGGGCAAGCACGGTTCCGCTTCCACCACATCTCTACCGACGAGGTGTTCGGTGCGCTCGGCCCGAACGATCCGCCGTTCACGGAAACCACGCCCTACGACCCGCGCAGCCCGTATTCCGCCAGCAAGGCCGGGTCGGACCACCTGGTGCGGGCGTGGTGGCATACCTATGGGCTGCCGGCCTTTGTCACCAACACCACCAACAACTACGGCCCCTGGCAATTTCCGGAGAAGCTGATCCCGCTGGTGACGCTGAACGCCCTGGAAGGCAAGCCGCTGCCCGTGTATGGCGACGGCAGCAACCAGCGCGACTGGCTGTTCGTGGACGACCATGCCGCCGCCCTGGTGCTGGCGCTGGAACGGGCGGAGCCAGGGGCGACGCTGGCCATTGGCGCGCGGCAGCCGCGCAGCAACCTGCAGGTGGTGCGGGCGATCTGTGCCACCTTGGACGAGCTGCAGCCGGACCCCGCCGGGCCGCGGGAGCGCCTGATCCACTTCGTGACGGACCGGCCGGGCCACGATTTCCGCTATGAGATTGATCCGGCGCGCGCCAATGCCGCCCTGGGCTGGACCGCGCCGCACGGCTTCGACGCCGGGCTGCGGCGGACGATCCAGTGGTATATGGACAACCGCACCTGGTGGGAGGCGATTCGGGGCGCCCGCTACAGCGGCCAGCGGCTGGGGACGGCAGCGTGAAAGGCATCCTGCTCGCGGGCGGCAGCGGCACGCGGCTGCACCCGGTGACGCTGGCCAGCAGTAAGCAACTGCTGCCGGTTTATGACAAGCCGATGGTGTATTACCCGCTGTCCGTGTTGATGCTGGCGGGCATCCGCGACATCATGCTGATCTCCACCCCCGACGACCTGCCGCAGTTCCGCCGCCTGTTGGGCAACGGGGACAAGTTCGGCGTCCGCTTCACCTACGCCGAGCAGCCGAAGCCCGAGGGGCTGGCGCAGGCGTTCCATATCGGCGAGGAGTGGATCGCCGGGCAGGCCTGTGCCCTGGCGTTGGGCGACAACCTGATCTTCGGCGACCACCTGGGCGTGCTGCTGCGCGCCGCCGGCGCCCGTCCGGAAGGGGCGACGGTGTTCGCCTACCAGGTCCGCGACCCCGAGCGGTATGGCGTGGTCACCTTCGACAGCAGCGGCCGGGCGCAGGAGATCGTCGAGAAGCCCGCCGCACCGAAAAGCAACTGGGCGGTAACCGGACTTTATTTCTATGACAAGCGGGTGTCCGAGCTGGCTCGGCGGGTGAAGCCTTCTGCCCGCGGCGAGTTGGAGATCACCGACCTCAACGGCATGTATCTGGAGGAGGGGACGCTGCACGTGGAGCGCCTGGGCCGCGGCTGCGCCTGGCTGGATGCCGGGATGCCGGACAGCCTGTTGCAGGCGGCGACCTTCGTGCAAACCATCCAGAACCGGCAAGGGATGCTGGTCGGCAGCCCCGAGGAGGTTGCGTTCCGCATGGGTTACATAGACGCCGCGGCCCTGCGCGCCTGCGCCAAGGGCCTGCACAAGACCGAGTTGGGCCGGCTGCTGCTGGAACTTGCCGATGGGCTGCACGCATGAACGTCGAACGTCTCAGCATTCCCGACCTGATCCTGGTCACGCCGCCGCGGTTTGGCGATGCGCGGGGGTTCTTCTCGGAGGTGTTCAAGCTCGGCGCGTTCCGGGATGCCGGCATCGACATCCCCTTCGTGCAGGACAACCAGAGCCTGTCGCGTGAGCGCGGGGTGATCCGCGGCCTGCACTGCCAGATCGCGCCGCATCCGCAGGGCAAGCTGGTGCGCTGCATCAAGGGGGCGATCTGGGACGTGGCGGTGGATGCCAGGCGCGGCTCGCCGACTTATGGCAAGTGGGACGCGGCGGAGCTGTCGGCGGAGAACTGGGCGCAGCTATGGGTGCCGCCGGGCTTCCTGCACGGCTTCTGCACCCTGCAGCCAGATACGGAGGTTATCTATAAGGTGACGGACGTTTACGACCGCGACAGCGAGCGCGGCGTCATCTGGAACGACCCCGACCTGGCGCTGCCCTGGCCGATCAAGCCGGAGGAGGCCGTGCTGTCCGACAAGGACCAGGTGCTGCCCCGCTGGGCCGACGCGCCGGCACTGTTCGATTGATGGCGCCGGGGTCCATCCTCGTCACCGGCGGCGCCGGGCAGTTGGCGACCGCGCTGGTGCAGTTGGGCGGCGCGGCCGTGCACCGCGTTGGCCGGCCCGAGTTCGACTTCGACCGCCCGGATACGCTCGCCGCCGTCTTCAAGGCCGTACGCCCGTCGCTGCTGGTCAACGCCGCCGCCTGGACGGCGGTGGATACGGCGGAGGCCGAGCCGGATGCCGCCGGACGGGCGAACCGCGACGGCCCGGCGATGCTCGCCGCCCTGTGCGCGGATGCGGGCATCCCGATGATCCATGTCTCTACGGACTATGTGTTCGATGGGCTGAAGGGGGCGCCTTACACGGAAGCCGACCCTACCAGCCCGACCGGCGTTTATGGCCGCACCAAGCTGGAAGGGGAGCAGGCCGTCATGGCGGCGTGCCCGCGCGCCGTCGTGCTGCGCACGTCGTGGGTGTATTCGGCGGCCGGGAAGAACTTTGTCCGCACCATGCTGGGCGCGGCGCAGAAGATGCCGCGGCTGCGCGTGGTGGCGGACCAGCGGGGCTGCCCGACCGCGGCGCGCGACCTGGCGGCGGCGATCCTGGGCATCGCGCCGCAACTGGATGGCGCGGGTCCGGAGCAATGCGGCGTGTTCCACGCCTGCGGCGCTGGCGAGACAACCTGGCATGGCCTCGCGACAGCGGTGTTTGAGGATGCGGCCCGGCACGGCCACCCCGTTCCCGTCGTGGACGCCATAACGACGGCGGATTGGCCGACCCCGGCCCGGCGTCCGCCGGACAGCCGGCTCGACTGCACCAAGCTGGCCCGGGTATTCGGGGTGCGGCTGCCGGAGTGGCGTCCCAGCCTGGCCCGCACCGTTGACGAGCTGCTGGTTCTCGCCGTGCCGCCGGGCTGACCTGCCGCCGTGCCGGCGATGCCGCATCCCGCACCTCGCGTCGCCATCGTCCTGTCCACCTTCAACGGGGGGTCCTTTCTACAAGCGCAGTTGGACAGCCTGCTGGTGCAAACGTTGGCGGGCTGGACGCTGTATTGGCGGGATGATGGCAGCAGCGACGGGACGGTCGCCGTCATGCGGGCCTTCATGGAGGGACCCGGCGCCGGGCGATGCGTGGCGGTGCAGGAGTTGCCGGGGCGCATGGGTGCGACGGCTAGCTTCATGGCGCTGCTGCGCGCCGCGGCGGCATCCGATCCCGATGTGGTGGCGTTTGCCGACCAGGACGACGTATGGCTGCCGGAGAAGCTTGCGACCGGCGCCGCGGCGTTGGCCGGGGTGGCAGGCCCGGCGCTGTATTGCAGCCGGCAGATCCTGGTGGACCACCTGCTGCGGCGGATTGGCGAGTCCGCGCCGCTGCGCCGCGCGCCGGGCTTTCCGACGGCGCTGACGCAGAACATCGCCACGGGGTGCACGGTGCAACTCAACCGCGCCGCGGCCCGCCTGGTTGCTGGCAGCGAGCCGCCGCCGCCCACCCTGCATGATTGGTGGAGCTACCTGGTGGTGGCGGCGGCCGGCGGTCGGCTGATTGCCGACCCCGCGGCCACGGTGCTGTATCGGCAGCACGGCGGCAACCTGGTGGGCGCTCCGCCTGGAATGCGGCGCCGGGCGGTGGCGGCGCTGCGCCGCGGCCCCGAGGTGTTCATGCGGGTCCTGCGCGCGCATGTGGCGGCGCTGCAAGCTCAGCCGCATCTGCTGTCGCCTGGGGCGGTGGCAGCGCTGGATACGGTGGACCGTGGGCTGCACGGGCCACTGCGGCACCGGGTCGTCGCGCTGCGCCTGGTTGGCTTGTCGCGGCAGACCTGGCAGGAGACGCTGCTGTTCCGCTGGTGGTTCCTGATCGGATGACCTGGGCGCGCCTACCGTTGGCCGTGCGCCGCGGTGGCCGCTGAAGGCAGTTGTCGGGAGAGTCTCCGTATCGATTGTGAAATGGTTTAGTGGCGGTATGTACACTGCACCTTCCGCCCTGACCCCTGCTGAAGCCATGCTGCTGCTGGGACCTGCGCCGTGCGGCGACTGCCGGGCTGTTCAAGGTGATAGCGATGGCGCTGCTGCTATGCCGGGTGCTCCGGGCCGAGGCCGAGACGCGGCGGATAGCGGGCATAACGGCGGCGGAGACTCCGGCGGTGGCGACTCTGGCGCTGGCGGTGGCGGCGAGTAACGGCGTTGTAGGGGAGGGATGCATCCGGTGCGGGCTGGCATGAGGGTGGGTCGCTACCCACCTAGCCGTTAGCACCATCACGGAGACAACCATGCCGTCTACCCCATTATTCGAGCCGTTCACGCTGGGCGAGATACCGCTCCGCAACCGCATCGTGATGGCGCCGCTGACCCGCAGCCGTTCCAGCGATGACGGCGTGCCGCCTCCGTTCGCCGCGGATTATTACGCGCAGCGGGCATCGGCCGGCTTGATCGTATCGGAGGCGACGAACATCAGCGCGCAGGCGCGCGGCTATGCGTTCACGCCGGGCATCTGGACGCCGGCGCAGGTCGAGGCGTGGCAGCACGTCACGCGGGCTGTCCATGCCGAGGGCGGCAAGATGGTGCTGCAGCTTTGGCATACCGGGCGCATCTCGCATCCGGACCTGCATAATGGCGCGCTGCCGGTGGCGCCGTCGGCGATCAAGCCTTCGGGCCAGGCCTTCACCAACAGGGGCCTACAGGACCATGTGACGCCGCGGGCGCTGGAGACCGACGAGATCCCCGCCATCGTTGAAGATTACCGCCACGCCGCGCGCTGCGCGCAGGAGGCCGGGTTCGATGGGGTCGAGGTGCACTCAGCCAACAATTACCTGTTGGAGCAGTTCGTACGCGACAGCACCAACAAGCGGACCGACCGCTATGGCGGCTCCTTGGAAAACCGGCTGCGTTTTCCGTTGGATGTGGTGCGGGCGGTGACGGAGGTTTGGGGCGGCAAGCGGGTGGGCATACGCATCTCGCCGGGCACGACGGCACCGGGCGACACGCCGCTGGATAGCGACCCGATGGGCACTTACAGCGCTTACCTGGATGCCCTGAACGGGTTCGGCCTGATGTATGTGCACGACATCGAGGGCGTCACGCAGATGAGCCGTGATCCCAACGGCATTGATTACCCGGCATTGCGCCGGCGTTTCAGCGGCGCTTATGTCGCCAACAATAACTATACCCGGGAATTGGCGGATAAGACGATCGCGGCGGGCAATGCCGATCTTATCAGCTTTGGCCGGCCGTTTATTGCAAATCCCGACTTGGTGGAGCGGCTGCAGACTGGCGCTCCTTTGGCGGACGCGCCGAAGCAATACTGGTATGGTGGTGGAGCCACTGGCTACTCGGACTGGCCCGGGATGCAAGGCCAGATGAAGGTGGCTGCCTGACGTAAAGAGGGAGCGGTTTACTGCTCCCTCTCCCTTCGGGAGAGGGTCGGGGTGAGGGAAACAACTAGCCTGACCCTGGATCACGGCAGCACAGGTAAGCCTGTAATCGGCAGATTATGGTCTGTGCGGTTTCCCTCACCCCCGACCCTCTCCCGGAGGGAGAGGGAGTAGATGGGTTACTCCGCTTTGCGGTGGCCGCGCCCGTGGGTTTCCTGGTTGGCCTGTGCCTTGGCGAACGCCGCTTCCTTCTCGGCCTTTCCTGCGGTGGCGTGACTCGTGCCATCCTCGGCCCCACCATCAACGGCAGTGGAGGCCGCAGGCATCGCATGGCCCTTGGAGTGGACCGGGCTGCCTGCGGGTCCGCCCTCGTTCACGACAGGGTGTCCGGCGCCGGCCTTGGCGCTGCCAGCCTCCTGCACCTCGTCGGCCTTCTGCGCCTTGGCGGAGCGGGCGTTGCTGTCGTCGTTGTCGGACTTGGTCTTGCTATGGGGCATGGTGCCCTCCTGGGGTTAGGAAAGTCCTAACTGCGATGCGGGGGGCGCGGTTGCACCGGTTCCAGGCGCATCGAACAGGTCGCCGCTTCACCGACCCTTAACGTCCTGATGCCTAACCTGCGTGCACCGCGTGGGGGACCAGGATGGCCAACAACGTCGTCGCTATCATTGGGGAGAATGCCAACGGCATTCTCGACGTGCAAAGCCAGCGCTTCCTGGCCCTGCTGCCCGCCGGGCTGATTGGCCATGTCCTGCGCCTGTCCGACCCGGAGTTCCCGGCACGGCTGGACGTGCTGCTGCGCGACGGCATCTGCTTCGCCTGGGGCTATGCCGGGGTCGGGTCCCGGCTGGAGGTGCGCGGGCGCAACCTGTGGGACGCGGTGGCGGTGCCGTTCATCTCCGTACTGGCCGACGCGCCGTTCATCATGCCGGCAAACCACCACGTCCGCTCGCCCTGGGTGGTGAACGGCTACATCTACCGGGAATGGCTGGAGGTGCAGCGGGCGTACTTCCAGGCCCCGCAGGTATCGGCCCTGCTGCCGATGGGCGTCATCCCCAACCCGGACGCCCACGTCACGCCCTGGTCCCGGCGTTCCCGCCGCATGGTGTTCGTGAAGGGCGGCGCCGACCCGGCGGCCCAGCGTGCCCACTGGGTCGGCTGGCCCGGCAGCCTGCGCCACGTGCTGCATGATGCCGCGGATGCCCTGGCGGCACAGGGCACCGGCCCGATCCTCCCCACGGTGCAGGCGTGCCTGGCCGCGCACGGCCTGTCGCTGGACGGACGCAAGCAACTGCTGTTCGGTCTGCTGCACGAGTTGGACACCTACATACGCAGCCTGCGCGCCACCGCCATCGCCCGCGCCCTGTTGCCGCTGGGGGCGGACATCATCGGCGGCGGCTGGGACCACCTGCCGCCCGGCCGCGCCCGGATGCTGCCGGCGATGGACGCGTCCGGGCTGGAGGCGCTGTATGCCGACACGCAGATCCTGGTGAACGTGTCGCCGAACTTCGGCAGCGGCGCGCATGAGCGGGTGCTGCGCGGCTTCGCCGCCCGCGCCTGCGTCGCGTCCGACAACAATGACCACGCCCGGGCGCACCTGCACGCCCTGCCGAGCTTCCACGGCTTCGACTGGCACGCCCCGGAGCTTGGGGACCGTCTGGCGGTGCTGTTCCACGATCCCTCGCCCTATGACGACAGGGTGGACGATGCGCAGGCGTGGGTGGAGCGGCATCACAGCCCCGCCGCATTCCTGGACGGGATGGCCGCCCTGGCGGACCTGGTCCGGATGCAGGGCGTTATGTCTCCGTATGCGCTGGATGCGGCATGAGCGGGCCTCCGGTCGCCCGGCCACGCCTGCCCTCCGCCGCGCGGGTGCTGCCTTACTTGCGCGAGATTGACGGCAACGCCTGGTATACCAACCATGGCCCGCTGACCCGGCGCTTCCAGGCCGGCCTTGCCGCGCATTGGGGGGTGGAGGCCGGGGAGGTCGCGCTGCTGGCCAACGCCACCGCGGCGCTGACCTTGGCGCTGATGGCGGCTGGGGCCGCGCCGGGCAGCCGTTGCCTGATGCCGTCCTGGACCTTTGCCGCCAGCGCCGGAGCGGTCCGTGCGGCCGGGCTGGTGCCGCACTTCGTGGACGTGCAGCCCGGCACCTGGGCGCCCGATCCGGACGAGATGCGGCGCTTGGCGTCTGCCGGCGGCGTCGGCGCCATTCTGGTCGTGTGCCCCTTCGGCGCCCCGCTGGACCTGGCGGCCTGGGACGCGGTGCAGGCGGTGACGGGCCTGCCCGTGGTGGTGGACGCCGCCGCGGCCTTCGACACCCTGCGCGCCGATGGCCCGATGCGGCCCGGCGCCTGCCCGCTGGCGGTCAGCCTGCACGCGACCAAGGTGTTCGGCATCGGCGAGGGCGGCGCCCTGATCTGCCGCGACCCGGCGCTGCTGGAGCGGGTGCGCCGCCTGGCAAACTTCGGCTTCCTCGGCACGCGGGAGGCAATAATGCCCGGCTTCAACGCCAAGCTGTCCGAGTATGCCGCCGCCGTCGGCCTGGCCGGGCTGGACACCTGGCGCGACACCCGCGCCCGCTGGTCCGCCGCCACCCGCGCCTACCTGCGTGGGCTGCACGGGGTGGAAATTTCGCCGGGCCTGGGCGAGGGCTGGGTGTCCTCCACCCTGAGCGTGCTGCTGCCCGGCGGCGCGGAGTCTCTGCCGGGGATCAACACCCTGCGCTGGTGGGGCCCCGGCTGCCACGCCCAACTGGCCTACCAGTCCTGCCCGCGCGAGGACCTGCCGGTGACGGAGGATCTGGCCCGGCGCTGCATCGGCCTGCCGTTCTGGCAAGACCTGCCGGCGGCGGACATTGCTGCGGTCTGCGCCGTCCTGCCGCGCCAGGCCGCGTCCACCCCTCGCGAGCTGGTGCCGGCATGATGGACACTTGGACCGACTACGACACCCATGCCCGCACCCGCCCGCGGGACGACTTCTGGGGCCAGGTCCGCCGCACCGTGCATGGGCAGCCCGTAACGGAGGCGCAGGTCGGCATGATCGTCGGCGCCGCGGCAGACCTGCTGGCGCTGGAGGCTGGGGACCGCCTGTTGGACCTGGCGTGCGGCAACGGCGCGCTGTCCCGGTCTTTGTTCCACCGGTGCGCCGGGGGGGTGGGGGTGGATGTCTCGGAGTATCTGATCGGCGTGGCGCGCGAGCACTTCGCGGGGCCGTCGCACAGCTATGTCGTGGCGGACGCGGCGGATCATGCCGAGACCGCTGATCCCGCGGGAGTCACCAAGGCGGTGTGCTACGGAAGTTTCTCCTATTTTACCGACGAGGCGGCAACCCGGATGCTGCGGGCGTTGGACCGGCGCTGCCCGGCGCTGCAGCGGGTGTTGCTGGGCAACCTGCCGGACCCGGCCCACGCCGGCGCCTTCTACCCGCCAAATGCCGTGCCGGACTTGCGGGAACCACAGTCGCCCATCGGGGTGTGGCGCGGCCCGGATGAGGTGGCGGACCTGGCCGGCCCGGGATGGCAGGTGTGGACACACCGGATGCAGCCGGAGTTCTTTGCGGCGCATTACCGCTACGATGCCCTGCTGGTGCGGTCGTGAGCGTCGCGCTGTCCACCTCCAATCTCGTCCAGCCCGGCCGGGACGCGGTGATGCGCCATGCGTGGGACGCCTATGCCGGCCGGCCGGTGGTGCGGGACTTGGAGGCGCGGCTGGCCGCGTTCCACGGCACGGCTCACTGCGTGGCGCTGTGCAACGGTTTCTGGGCGCTGGTGCTGGCGATGCGCGCCGTCGCGCTGCCGGGCAGGAGCGACGTGTTGATGCCCTCCCTGACGTATCGCCGCATGGCGGATGTGGCGGCCTGGGCCGGCCTCCGCCCCCGCTTCTGCGAGGTTGAGCCGGACACCTTGGCCTGCAGCGCCGCCACCATGCGCGCCGCCATGGCGCCGGAGGTTGGGTTGCTGCTCGCCGTGCATCCCATCGTCAACACCTGCGACGTGCCGGGCCTGGTGGCGCTGGCGCGGGAGACGCAGGTGCCGCTGTTGTTCGATTCCGTGGAATCGGTGTTCGAGGCGGTGAACGAGGGCAAGATCGGCAGCTTCGGCGCTGCCGAGTGCTTTTCCCTGCACGCGAGCAAGCTGGTGAACGGTTGCGAGGGCGGCTACGTCACCACGGATGACCCGCGCCTGGCTGTGCGCCTGGCCGCCCTGCGCGACGGCACCGACGACGGCGGGCTGGACCTGCGGCTGAACCGCTTCCATGCCGCGTTGGCGCTGGCAGGGCTGGACGACCTGCCCGATCAGGTGCGCCGCAACCGGGGGCGCTACGACCTGTATCGCCGCCTGCTCGCGCCGCTGCCTGGCCTGCGCCTGGTGTCGTTCGACGAGGAGCGCCCGTGCAGCTTCAAGAACATCCTGGTTGAACTGCTGCCGGCTTGGCCGCACAGCCGCGCCGACACCCTGGTCCGGTTGAACGCCGCCGGGATGCTGGCCCGCGCCTATTACGACCCGCCGCTGCACCGCAAGCCGATGGCCTATTCCCACGTGCCCGCGCACCTGCCGGGGACGGACGCGCTGGCGGGCCGCTACATGCTGCTGCCCTGCGGCCACCATGTCGGTCCGGAAGACATCGGCGCCGTCGTGCAGGCGATGGCGGAGATGTCGGCATGAACGCCTATCGCCCGGCCTGGCCGCAGGTGGAGGCGATGCTCGACGGCATTCTGACCCGGCGATATTATACCAATCACGGTCCCTTGACGCAGGAACTGGAAGCGCGGCTGGCAGAGGCTCACGCCGTGCGGCACGCCGTGGCTGTCACCAACCCGACCATCGCGCTCATCATGGCTGTGGAAGCACTGGGCCTGCGCGGCGCCGTGGCGCTGTCGGCTTTGGCCCCGCGCGGCTGGGCGCAGGCGATGGCCTGGGCCGGGCTGGCGCCGTTGTTTTGTGATGTGGATGCAGGCTCCTTCGGATTGACGGTGGCGACGGCTGGGGCAGGGCTGACGCCGGAGGCCAGCGCCATCCTGGCCGGCCCTGCAGATGGACGCAGGGAGGTTGCGGCCCTGGCGGTTGCGCAGGGCCTGGCCTTCATCGCCGAGGGTGCGCCTGCGGCGGAGCATGAGGTGGGGCTGGTTGCCTTGCCGGGGCTGGGGGACGACGCGGAGGCGGCGTGTCTGCTGACGGACGACGGCGCCTTGGCTGCCCGGCTGCGGAACATACGCAGCAGCTATGGCGCGGGGCACCCGGTCCCGGTGGTCCGCACTGCCAACGGCCGCTTGTCGGAAGTGCAGGCTGCCATGAGCCTGCTATCGCTGGAAACGGCCGATGCGGCGACTGCCCATGCCGCCGTGGTGTTCGCGGCCTACCGGGCGAGCCTGCCGGGCCTGCCCGTGCTGGACCGGGGTGGTGCGGCGGCCGTCATCCTGCCGTTCCGGGAGCAGAAGGCGCGGCATGACGACGCGGGGATGGGCGGAGTCTGTCAAACCGGCGCATTGGCCCGGCTGCGCGGCGCCGGCTGGCCTGCCCGTGCTCCGTCTCCCCTGCAGGCCCGTGCCGCCGACTGTGCCAATGCCGCGGCCTTTGTCGCCCGCGCAGTCCTGCTGCCGGTTGGGCCGTCCGTCACGGAGGCAGCGGCAACGGCCATGTGCGCGGCCCTGGCGGGACGGAGCCTGGGGAGCTGACGATGCGGCTGGGGATCATGCAGCCGTACTTCTTTCCGTATCTCGGCCACTTCGGCCTGATCGCCGCGTGCGACCGCTGGGTGGTGTTCGACACCTGCCAATACACTCCGCGCAGTTGGATGAACCGCAACCGCGTGCTGCATCCCACCGCGGGCTGGACCTGGGCGACGGCGCAACTCCGCAACGGGTCCATCGGCATATGCGCCCAGGATGCCCTGCTGGCCGAGCCGGCAGCGGTCTGCCGGTCCCTGCTGGGCCGCCTGTCTCACCTGCGCCGCATCGCGCCGCATTATGATGCGGTGGCAGCTCTGGTCGAGAAGGTGTTCGCCGGTGCCGGGCCGTCCCTGGTGGAGCTGAACGTCCGCGCCTTGGTGGCGGTGTGCCGCTACATCGGCCTGCCGTTCCATGCCGACCGGCTGTCCCGCCTGGACCTGGATCTGCCGGACCGGCTGCCGCCGGGTGGCTGGGCGCCCGCCATCTGCGCTGCGCTGGGCGCTGCGTCCTATGTCAACCCGGCTGGCGGGCGGGCGCTGTTCGATCCGGCGGATTTCGCCGGGCATGGCGTGGCGCTGCACTTTGCCGAGGCGCGGCCCTTCGCCTACCCGACGCCCGGCGCTGGCTTTGTGGCTGACCTGTCCATCCTGGACGTGCTGCTGTGGAACACGCCCGAGCAGGTGCTGGCCGCCGTGCGTGGCTGCGTGTCCATCAGTCCTGCCTGATTCCCGGCCGCCGCCGCAGGGAAGAGTAGGTGGCGAAGGCGGCGGCCGCCAGGAGCACCAAGGCGTCCCCGGGGTTGATCCGCAGGTGGCGCAGCGTGTCAAGCGATCCCTGGCCCGCGATCACCAGAACGCCCAGGAGGGAAACGGTGATGGCCGCGACCTGGATTCGCCGGGGCTGCTCGCGGAACAGCAGCAGGTTGGCCAGCAGCACCGCCAGCGGCATCACCGATTGCAGCAGCAGCGCGTTGACGGCCGTAGTGGCGTGCAGGCCGCGATAGACTAGGTGAGGCAATGCGGGGCTCCAAGTCGGCCCGACGCCGCTTCGACCCTTGCCGGATTGCTCGACCCGATCACAACCTCCGCGCCTTTGACGACGCATTCCGCGACTGCGTAGCCGACGCCTGAACTACCGCCGATGATGGCGATGCGTTTCCGTTGAGAGATGGAACAGTCGCTCTTGCTCTCCATTCGAGTGGTTTGGACGCGTGTCGTCGGCATGCAAGCTGGGCGAAGCTCGTTGAGACCGCGCACGAAGGGCGTCAGGCCGAGACGGACCCGCTCGGGTCTACGGTCCGAGCCGTTTGGAGGAAGTCCTCGGTTTCGCTGAAGCCAGTCGGACCCGGCACTACGCGGGCACGACGACCATCTTTCTTTTCGGGGTGCCGTTCTTCTCCGGTTCTGTGAGGGCCGGGATCGCCGCCTCCGACGGGACGGTCCGGGTGACGGGAAGCCTGAGATGGCCGCGTGCCGCCGCTTCGCCGATCTTTTCCAGCAACGCCGAGGTCGTTCGAGGGGTCACGACCTTGTTGCGAGGCGTCAGCAGGACACGCGGGAGCTTTGGTGGAGAGACGCTGACATGCAGCGCCACGCCGCCCGTCCCGAGCAGGGCCGACCACTGCCGCGGACTGAGATTGCCTGCCGTTTCGAGCACGACGGCAAACGCGCCGCGATACCGCCCAAGATCGAGGCGGCGATAGTTGATCGCCTCCTCGACACCAAGCACCACGGCCTCCTCGATCCCGCTCGCGCTGCATGAGCCGACAACTCTGGCGTCCTGCGTCTGCGCGACCTGAACGGCAGCGCGGCCGAAGCATTCGTTGATGAAGACCCTCTGCCCGACCCGGAGCTTGACGACATCAACGAGCGCCGACCAGGCCAGCCTCCTGCGCCGATCTGGGGGCTGCGTTCGTGAGCATGACGTGTTGCTCGGCTGGCAGCTACTCGGTCAGGAGCGCGAGTTCATAGGTTCGGCCATCATCCTGCAATCGCCTTCATCTGCCGTTAATCATCATATCCTATTTTTGGACAGGTCTCATAATTGGTCTATCTCGCCAAATTATTGGACTAGTAATCGCTTCATTGATCGGCACCGTACCGCAGCCGAGCTCAGCCAGGATGAACGACATGACGAAGTCCCATTTACTACAGGACGGCTTTGGTTTTCCCGATCCTCAGCTCGATCCTGCTGCATCAATGCCGGAGCCGTCTCCTAGCTACAGCTCCTCGGCGGCCCTGCCTCCTGCGGTGCAGGCGGCTGCCATGGTGCAGACGCTCTACGTGACCGAGACCGGAACCAGCACACCAATTAGCGTCGCCGACATCAACCAGGGCCAGCTCGGGGACTGCTACCTGCTGTCCTCGATCGGGGAGATTGCGATGCTGCGCCCGAGCTTCATCTCGAACATGATCCACGCCAACAGCAACGGGACCGAGACCGTCACCCTCTACAAGGCCGCGAATGGCAGCCTGCCGGGTTGGGGTACCATGGCGTTCAAGGCGACCAGCGTGACCGTGACCAACGCCTTCCCAAGCTTTTCGGTCAATAACGGCGCCAACCAGGACGTGCTGGGGAACCAGAAGGAGATCTGGCCGCAGGTGCTTGAGAGCGCGTACGCGAGCCTCAACGGCGGCTATGGCGTGATCGGCAATGGCGGGTCTCCGGCGGTGGCCATGGAGGAGCTGACCGGACACGTGGCCACCGAGGTGGCAGCGGGGAGCGTCACGCTCGCCATGCTGCAGAGTGACTCTCAGGCAGGGGACCTGATCGTCATGGACACACAGAACAAAAGCGGCCTTTCGAACGGACTGGTCGGAAACCACGCCTACATGTTCGCCGGTGTGACCGGAACCGGCGCCGCCGCCGCGCTCAATTTGTTCAATCCCTGGGGCACCAACGAACCGACGCCGGTCCTGCTGTCACAATTTTCGAAGAACTTCGCGGCAGTGGACGTCGGGCACATGTCATAGGCCGTGCGGCTCAGTGCCGCATGAGGATCGCGAAGCTAGCCCGCTTGAGCATGGTGCGGGCCACGCTGCCGTGTTGCGTGGACTTAAAGCATGTCCGGCCCAAACAGCTTCATTTGGGCCGGACAAACACTCACGAAAACATAAGGTTGGAGCATGTTCGGTGTCTCTACTTGAACCGAACGTGCTCTGGGATACGGGCGCAGTTACCCCAGCCTCGGCTATGGTTCAGGCGACGCGGACGGAGATCAGGCGTACCAGCTCCAGCGGTGCCGGTCCGCTTGGGCTCGTTCCCAGGTGTCCAGCTCGGCCGGTGCGACCGCCTCGAAGAAAGCGCCCACCATGCGCGCGTCGTCGGGTCGGCCGGACGGTGCTGGCATACTGGCGCGCCCTGGGTGCGTTGCAGGTAGGTGCAGGCGTAGTGATTGCCGTCGCGGTACTGCACGACGAGCTTGTGGCCGCACTCGCCGCACGGGGCGATGCCTTGGAACAGGGCATCGCCCCGTGCAGGGAGTGCCGCGTGTTCCGCAACGCAGATACTCTGTGCGGTTGTCGCGCAGCATCGCCTGGTTTGCTTGTCAGGCGATATTCAAAACCGGTGCTTCCGCATTCGCGGTGCAGGTATGGGGTTGTCGTGAGATCGTTCAGGCCGCTTGCGGCAAGTGCCGAGGACACGTTGGGCGCTGGTTGCGTGTCTTGCACTCTCTCGACGGCCGTGGCCTGGCTGGTAAGCCGTGCACCTTGTGGTCGATCGTATGGTTGCCCGGGATCAGGCTTCCGAAATCGTCCAGGGTGTCACATCCCGCAACGGCGTCGAGGTCACCGACACGCCAGCACAAAGTGCCGCCTGATCATGGCGTCACCCAGGTTCCAGCATAGCTCAATCGGTGTGGCGTGGACCCGCCGAGGGGCAGGAACCCGGCAGCCACCCCAAGGCAGGGCGGGAATGCCTGGGATCATGCCGCGTTCACCTGGCCGGCCAGTACGGGGACCAGGTGGCAGGCGGCACCGTGGCCCGCGGCAACCCGCATGTCCGGGCGCTCCACCCGGCAGAGGTCGAACGCGGCGGGGCAGCGCGGGTGGAAGGGACAGCCTGCGACGGCCTGCATTGGGCTTGGCAACTCGCCCCTCAGGGCGTCGCCCCCGTCCCGCCGCCGGGTGTCCAGGGTGGGCGCCGCGCGCAGCAAGGCCTGGGTGTAGGGATGCAACGGCGATGCGAACACCGCATCCGCCGGGCCGGCCTCTACCACCCTGCCCAGGTACATCACCACCACGCGGTGGGCGAGGTGGCGGACGACGCGCAGGTCATGGGAGATGAACAGGATCGCCAGCCCAAGCCGCGCCTGCATGTCCAGCAGCAGGTTCAGGATTTGCGCCTGCACCGAAACGTCCAGGGCCGAGACGATCTCGTCGGCGACCAGCAACTCCGGTTCCACCGACAGCGCCCGCGCAATGGCGATCCGCTGCCGTTGCCCGCCGGAGAAGGCGTGCGGGAACCGTGCCGCCGCGTCCTTTGGTAGGCGGACCAGGGCCAGCAGCTCCGCGACCCGGGTCGCTACCTGGGCAGCGGGCACCATGCAGTGGACGCGCAACGCTTCGCCCAGAGTTTCGCCCACTGTCATGCGTGGGTTGAGCGAGCCATAAGGGTCCTGGAACACCATCTGGACCCGGCGGTTGTAGCGCCGCAGGGCGTCTCCGCGCAGGGTGCGGACGTCCTGGCCGTCGAACACGATCTGGCCGCCGTCCAGCGCCACGAGCCGGACCAGGGCGCGGGCCAGGGTTGACTTGCCGCAGCCGGACTCGCCGACCACGGCCAGGGTCTCGCCACGGCGGACCTCCAGGGTCACGCCTGCCAGCGCCCGCACCCCGGCGCTGCGGCCCCGCAGCAGGTCGGCCAAGCCGCGCCGGGCCGCGAAGGTCCGGGTCAGGTCGTCGGCGCGCAGCAGCGCCGTCATGCCGCCCGGGCCACGGCGGCGGCACCGACGTCGTCCGGCCGGATGCAGGCGGTCCAACGGCCCGGCCCGTACGGCGCCAGGCCGGGCAACGCGGCGGTGCAGGCCGGCACGGCAAAGTCGCAGCGCGGGGCGAAGCGGCAACCCGGCGGCAAGGCCAAGGGGTCCGGCGGCGACCCGGGAATGCCGGGCAAATGCTGGCGGGCACGGGCCGCATCCGGTAGGGAGTTCAGCAGGCCCAGCGTGTAAGCGTGGGCGGGGCGGGCGAACAGCGCCGCCGTGGGCCCGGTTTCCAGCACCGTCCCGGCATACATCACCGCCATCCGGTCGCAGGTGCCGGCGACGACACCCAGGTCGTGCGTCACGATCACCACCGCCATGGATAGCTCACGCTGCAAGCGCAGCAGCAGCCGCAGGATCTGGTCCTGGATCGTCACGTCCAGCGCCGTGGTCGGCTCGTCGGCCAGGAGCAGCTTGGGGCCGGCTGCCAGGGCGATGGCGATCATGGCGCGCTGCCGCATCCCGCCGGAGAACTCGTGCGGGTAGCTGCCGAGCCGGCGGGAGGCGCTGGGTATGCCCACCAGGTCCAGCAGCTCCGCCGCCCGGCGCCGGGCAGGGGCGCCGCGCAGGCCCAGGTGTTCGGACAGGCTTTCGGTGATCTGCAGGCCGATCGTCAGCACCGGGTTCAGCGCCGTCATCGGCTCCTGGAAGACCATCGCGATGCCGCGCCCTCGCACATCGCGCAGCGCGGCCCCGGTTAGGGCGGCCATGTCCTGGCCCTGCCACAGCACCTGGCCGCCCAGCTGGGCGCCGGACGGCAGCAGGCGCAGGATGGCGCGCAGCGTCAGGCTCTTGCCCGACCCAGACTCGCCGACGATGCCTAGGATTTCGCCGGGTTGGACATCCAGGTCCACGCCGGCGACGGGCTGCGCGTCGCCGAAGCTGACGCGCAGCCCGCGCAGTTGCAGCAGCGGCTCCGTCATGCGCGCCGGCGCACCCAGCCTGCCAACCCGTCCCCTAGCAGGCTGAACCCGGTACCCGCCACCACGATGGCCAGGCCCGGGAAGATGGACATCCACCAGGCAGTGGTCATGAAGTTCTTGCCATCAGCGATCAGCAGGCCCCACTCGGCGGTCGGCGGCTGCGCGCCCAGGCCGAGGTAGCCCAGCGACGACCCGAGCAGTATCGCCAACGCCATATCCGTCATCCAGTATACTACGAGCGGCGAGACCGCGTTGGGCAACAGGTGGCGGAACATGATCCGTAGGTGGCCGTAGCCCATCACTCGGCCGGCGGCGGCGTAGTCCAGCCGCGCCTGCGTCCGCACCTCGGCCCGCATCAGCCGGGCATAGACGATCCAGTTCACCGCGGAGATGGCGATATACATGTTGGTCAGCCCAGGCCCCAGCACCGCCACGATGGCGATCACCAGCACCAGGAACGGGATGGTCACGAACACGTCCACCACCCGGCGGAACACGGCATCCACCCAACCGCCGGCATAGCCCACCAGGCATCCCATGGCCGTGCCGAACACCGCCGCGAACACCGTGGAGAACACGGCGATCTGCAGGTCCACCTGCGCCGCCCAGATGGTCCGCGACAGCACGTCACGGCCGAAGTTGTCGGTGCCGAAGGGGTGCGCGGCGCTGGGCGGCGCCAGCATGGCCCGGAAGTCGAACGCCGTCGGGGAGTACGGCGCAACCAGCCCAGGTGCCGCGGCGCAGACCCCGAACCCCAGCAGGATCAGCACGCCCAGCACTGTCGGCGCCCGCACCCGCAGCCGCGGCAGGCGGCGCGGGGCTGCCAGGGCCTGGCTCAAGCGCCTACCCGGGGGTCCAGCAGCGCCTGCACCGCATCCACCAGCAGGAACACGATTGATACCAGCACCGCCAGCACCATCGTCAGCCCCTGCACGACGGCGTAGTCACGCGCGAAGATGCCATCCACCGTCAGCCGACCCAGCCCGGGGATGGCGAACACCGTCTCGGTGATGACGGCGCCGCCGACCAGGGTGCCAATGTGCAGGCCGAGCAAGGTGACGGTCGAGACTCCGGCATTGCGCAGCACGTGGCGCCCCAGCACCACCCGGCGCCGCAAGCCCTTCGCCGTCG